>JAYSFH010000617.1:0-2732 GCA_041913405.1 Dongia sp.
GATGCCGATTCTGACGCTCATGACCTCTCCTCCGGGCTCCTCAGGCGTGATAGATTGGAACGCTCCAAGTGGCGTTCTACCTGTTCTTTATCACAGCCACGGCGGGTTGCTATAGAATTATTTTTCCATTATCGTGAACTTTAGAAAACGGCCCCTTCGGCGGCAGCACCCGGCCCAAGTTCGGGCTAAGGTGTCGACGACGCCACAACCGGAAGAATCTCACGGAATTTCACGATGACCCTGCACTTGGCCAACAATCGCAACGGCTTCCCCGCCGGTATGACCTGGGTGACCAAGGTCGATGACCCGCAGGACAACACCGGCATCGCCTTCGGCGTCTACCGCATGAAGGCCGGCGAGACCGCCGAGCAACTGGCCGAGGGCGAGACTGCCTGGCTGCTGATGACGGGGTCCGCTTCGCTCTCGGTCGGCAATGTCACCAAGGAATGGACCCGCGGCTCGATCTTCGACGAGAGCCCGAAATGCGTCCACGTGCCGGGCGGCACCACGGTGCGGCTCCGCGCCGAGAGCGACACCGAGTTCACCGTCTATCGCACCGCCAATGCCAAGAAGTTCGAGCCTAAATTCTACGAGACCGTCGCCAACGAGCATCGCGGCAAGGGCCAGGTCGGTGACGCCTGCCTCCGCTTCGTGCGCACGATCTTCGACCGCAGCAATTCCGATCCCAATGCCGAGCTGGTGCTGGGCGAAGTGATCACCATGCCCGGCCGCTGGTCCTCTTATCCGCCGCACCACCATGCGCAGCCGGAAATCTACCACTATCGCTTCACCGCGCCGCAAGGTTACGGCCTCGCCGAGAACGGCCCGCAAGTCTTCCGCGTCAAGCAATACGACACCGTGAAGATCTTCGACGGCAACGACCACGCGCAGACCGCCGCCCCCGGCTACGGCATGTATTACGCCTGGGTGATCCGGCATCTCCCCGACAACCCATACGGCATCCCCGACTTCACCGAAGAGCATAAATGGGTGATGGAGAAGAACGCCGCCTTATGGTTCCCCGAAGAGCTGAAGGACGGGAAATAGTCTATGGCGGAGCGGTCGCTGGATCTGATCTGCCTCGGGCGCGCCGCGGTCGATCTCTACGCCGAGCAGCTCGGCGCGCGGCTGGAGGATGTCGCGAGCTTCGCCAAGTATATCGGCGGCTGCGCCGCCAACATTGCCGTCGGCACCGCGCGGCAGGGCCTGAAATCGTCGATGCTGGTCCGGGTCGGCGACGACCATATGGGCCGCTTCGTGCGCGAGACGCTGGCCCGCGAGGGCGTCGACACCGGCCATGTCTCCACCGACCCCTCGCGCCTCACCGCGCTGGTTCTGCTCGGGATCAAGGACCGCGATACCTTCCCGCTGATCTTCTACCGCGAGAACTGCGCGGACATGAACCTGCAGGAAAACGACTTCGATCTCGGCTATATCGGCGCGGCCAAGGCACTGCTGGTGACCGGCACGCATTTCTCGACCGAGGGCATCAATAAGGTCAGCCACCAGGCGATCGCGCTGGCAAAGAAAGCCGGCACCAAGGTCATCCTGGACATCGACTACCGGCCGGTGCTCTGGGGCCTGACCAGCCGCGGCATGGGCGAGATCCGCTACATCGCCTCGGAAGGCGTGTCCCAGCATCTGCAGAAGATCGTGCCGCATTGCGACCTAATCGTCGGCACCGAGGAGGAGCACTGCATCGCCGGCGGTTCCGACGACATCATGACGGCGCTCCGCACCACGCGCTCCAAGAGCCAGGCGCAGATTGTGGTCAAGCGCGGCCCCCTGGGCTGCAGCGTCTTCCCGGCCGAGATCGGCAAGACGCTGGACGACGGCATCACGGTCAAGGGCGTCACCGTCGAGGTGTTGAACGTGCTCGGCGCCGGTGACGCCTTCATGTCGGGTTACCTGCGCGGCTGGATCAACAACGAGTCGATCGAGAACAGCTGCACCTATGCCAATGCTTGCGGCGCCCTGGTCGTCTCCCGACACGGCTGCGCGCCCGCCATGCCGAGCAAGATCGAGCTCGACGATTATCTCTCTCGAGCGCGCGACGTGGAGCGCCCGGATCTCGACCCGCGCCTCAACCACCTGCACCGCGTCACCAACCGCGCCACGGAATGGCCGCAGGTGATGGCGCTGGCCTTCGACCACCGTTCGCAATGCGAGGCGCTGGTGAAAGAGGTCGGCCAGCCGTTGAGCAAGATCACCGAGCTGAAGGAGATCATCGGCCAGGCCGTGCTTTCCGTGGCCAAGGATTTCCCTGGTCGCGCCGGCGTGCTCTGCGACGGCCGTTTCGGCCAGTCGGTGCTGGAGCACCTGACCGGCCGTGGCCTCTGGATCGCGCGTCCGGTGGAGCTGCCCGGCTCGCGGCCGTTGCGTTTCGAGGTCGGCCCCAACATCGCGCAGGAGATGCGCGCCTGGCCCGCCGACCACACTGCGAAATGCCTGGTCTTCTATCACCCGGATGACAAGCCGGGGCTGAAGCAGGAGCAGCTTTCATACCTCACTCAGCTGCAAGAGGCCTGTATCGGCACCGGCCATGACCTCCTGGTCGAAGTCATCCCGCCGAAAGCGCTGCCCAGCGACGACCACACCCTGCCCCGCGCTTTGGCCGAGATCTACGCGCATGGAATCAAGCCGGATTGGTGGAAGCTGCCGTCGATGAGCGACGAGAGCTGGCGCCGCGTCACCAGCGAGATCAAGGGCCACGATCCCTATTGCCGCGGCGT
>JAYSFH010000618.1:0-2731 GCA_041913405.1 Dongia sp.
GGCGGCCAGCGCTTCATCTCCTTCGGGTCGGAAGGGCGCATCCAGGACGCGGTCGACGAGATGTTCGATTCCCTCGGCATCCGTCGCCGCATCGTCGGCCGGGTGTTCAACTCGGCCTCCGCCTGCAGCCTGATCGCGGAGGGGCTGGGGGTGGCGATCGTCGACCCGTTCTCGGCTGCGGACTTCGCCGGCAGCGGGGTGGTCGCCCGGCCGTTCCGTCCGGTCGTCAGCTACCAGTTCAAGCTGCTCTATCCCCGCTCGCGCGAGCGCAGCAAGCTGCTCAACGCCTTCGTGCCGATGCTGAAGGCGGCGGCCAAGGAATGGCCGGTGCCGGCGACGCCGCCGGACATTCCCGCCTGAGGGTCAGGGCCGCCAGGTCCCGTCGAGGCGATCCCAGCTACCGGCGCGCTGGTCGGCCTTCTCGCGCAGGAGCGGCGGCTTCGAGATCTTGCCCGATTCCGTCCGCGGCAGCGGCGCCGTCCGGTATTCGAGATAGCGCGGCACCTTGAAGACGGCGAGCTTGCCCTGGCAATGGGCGACGATGCGCTGCGGCGGCACGTCCTGCTCGGTCAGGCCGGGCTGCAGGACGACGTAGGCTTTCACCTCCTCGCCGCGGGTGTCGTCGGGCACCGGCACGACGGCGGTCTCGGCGATCTCCGGGATTTCCAGCAGGATCGATTCGACCTCGCGGGCGGCGATGTTCTCGCCCGAGCGGCGCACCATGTCCTTGGTCCGGCCGAGGATGTAGAGGTAGCCGCGCTCGTCCTGGCGGAACAGGTCGCCGGTGCGGAACCAGTCGCCCCAGAAGGCATCCCGCGTCGCCTCGGGCTTGCGGTAGTAGCCCTTGAGGATGCCGGGGCCGCGCACCAGGAGCTCGCCCACCTCGCCGACCGGCACGGTCCGGCCCGTCTCGTCGGCGACGCGGCATTCGCGGAAGGGCGCCGGGATGCCGACCGTGCCGGTGCCGACCATGTCGACCGCCTCCAGCGGCACGATGGTGCCGCAGCCGATCTCGGTCATGCCGAAACCCTCGCGGGCGTGGAAGTCGAACCGCGCCTCCAGCGCGGCATGGTCGCCGGCCGGGAAGCCGTAGATGTTGGCGCGCTTCACCCGGTGGTCGCGATCGCCCGGCGCCGGCGGCTGCTTGTAGGCCAGCGTCGGATAGATGCAGAAGTCGATGCGCTGCTCGCGCACCCAGTCCATGAAGCGGCTGCCGCTCTGGCGCTGGGCGACATGGACGGCGGCGCGCTGGTGGAACGCCATCATCAGTTGCCACAGCCCGGTCATGTAGAAGAACGGCAGGCTGATGAGGATGCGCTCGTAGGTCTGGGCGTCGCAGTGGGCATGGACCCGGCCGACCGTCAGCCAGTAGCGGTGGGTCAGCATGCAGCCCTTGGGGAAGCCGGTGGTCCCGGACGTGTACTGGATGTTGAGAAGGTCCTCGGCATCGGGCTCCGGCCGGCCCTCCCAGCCGTCCGGCTGTCCCGCCGACAGGCCCTCCCATTCGTGCGCACCCTCGGCCGGGCCGCCGACGGCGACCAGCGTCGTCCCGAGGTCGGGCCGGGCCGCGGCCAGCTCCCGGACGGTCGGCACGAACTCCCGGTGGAAGACGAGGACGGTCGCCTCGCTGTCGTCCAGGACATATTCCAGCTCATGGGCGGTGTAGCGCACGTTGACCGGCACCATGACCGCGCCGATCCGCGCCAGCGCCAGCCAGGTCAGCGGCAGCGCCGGCAGGTTCGGCAGCATGATGCCGACATGGCTGCCGTGGCGGACGCCGATCGCGGCGAGCCCGTGCGCCAGCCGGTTCACCGCCCGGCGCAGCTCGCCATAGGTGATGCGTTCGCCCGTCTCGAAGAACACCCATGCCTCGCGGTCGGGCACCTCGCGGGCGAGCTGGTCGAGCAGCGCTCCCAGGTTGGGCGGCAGCGGCTCGGCCTCGATCCGGCGGAACCGCTCCGCCACGGGCGGGAGGTCGTCAAGGCGAACGTCGTTCTTCATCGCGACTGCACCAGCGAAGGACGGATGAGTGGGGAAGGCTAGGAGGCGGGGCGGACGCCCGAGCCGAAGCGGCCGACGACCAGCAGGGCGACGACGACGAGCGCGATCTGGAGGACGGAAACCGCGGCGATGGTCGGGTCGATCTCGAATAGGATGCTGTCGAACATCTTCTTCGGCAGCGTCATGTTGATCCCGCCCAGGAACATTGCGATGACCAGCTCGTCGAAGGAGCTGATGAAGGCGATGAAGGCGGCCGAGATCAGCGCCGGCCGGATCTGCGGCAGGGTGATGCGCCGCATGGCGGTGAACCACCCGGCCCCCAGCCCCTGGGCCGCCAGCTCGGTTGAGGCGTCGACGGTGCGCAGCGAGGCCCCGACCACGACGATCACCAGCGGCAGCGCATGGATGGTGTGGGCGACGGCGATGCCCTGCCAGGAGCCGACGAGCTGGAGGGTGGAGAACAGCTTATAGGCCGCGACCGAGTAGACGATGCTGGGCAGCGCGATCGGGGCCATGACGAACTGTTCCAGCAGCCCCTTGCCCGGATAGCTGCCGCGCACGAGGCTGATCGCCAGCAGCGCGCCGAGGACGGTGGCCGCCACCGCCGTCGCGCAGGCGATCTTGATGCTGCGCCACGTCGCGTCGAGCCAGTTGGGGTCGGCCAGGAACTCGCGATACCAGCGCAGGGAATAGCGCGGCGGCGGGAACTGGAGGTAGGCGGAATCGCTGA
>JAYSFH010000619.1:0-2731 GCA_041913405.1 Dongia sp.
GTAGAAGCGGTCCATATGGCCCCACTGCACGAAAGTGAGCTGCTCGAGGTCGGCCGCTCCCTTCGGCTCCGCTGAGAACTGGCTGATGAGCGCGCCCTTGTTGGCGGTGGAGAAGGCCAGGAAGAGATCGCCGGAGAAATGCGAGCCGCTGGTGCCGGTGCGCGCCAGGCCGAGCGGCACGCGGCGCGCCAGCGCCTTGCATTGGCCGGGCAACAGCGGCGCATCGGTCGCGACGATCGCGATCACCGAGCCGGCGCCGGGCTTGGCGTAGAAGTCTTCCATCGGGTTGTCGCCGGCCAGCAGTTCGCCGAGATAGGTGCCGCCGATGGTGAGCTCATGGCGCGCGCCGAAATTCGCCTGCACGAAGGCGCCCAAAGTGTAGCTCTCGGTGCCGAAGGAGACCTTGCGCGAGGCCGTGCCGCTGCCGCCCTTGAAGGCATAGCAGTTCATGCCGGTGCCGCCGCCGACCGAGCCTTCCTCGATCGCGCCCTCGACGGCCGCGTCGATCGCGGCGACGGCATGCTGCGGCGTCACGTGGTTGCCGTTGATGTCGTTCAAGTAGCCGTCCCAGGTCTCGGCCACCACCGGCAGCAGCCATTGCTCCGCCAGGTCCGGCCGGTGCCGGACGGTCCAGTCGATGATGCCGCGATGGCAGGCGCCGACCGCATGGGTGTTGGTCATCAGGATCGGCGAGGCGAGCGCGCCGGTCTCCTCGATCCAGCTGACGCCGGTCATCTCGCCGTTGCCGTTCAGGGAATAGAAGCCGGCGGAACAGGGCAGGCCGACACCGTCGCGGCCGCGCGGCAGGATCGCGGTGATGCCGGTGCGCACCGGGCCTTCGCCGACCCGCGTCGGCCCGTGGCCTTCGATCAGGGTGACGTAGCCGACGGAGACGCCCGGCACGTCGGTGATCGCGTTGCGGGGACCGGGACTGCCATGCAGCGTTAGGCCCAGGCTGCGGGCGCGCGGCTTGCCGGACGGGGTCTTCATGGTTCTTTCGCTCATCGCGTGATGTTCCCTGCTTCGGAATCGAGATCGATCTGGGTGATGTTGCAGCCGGTGGCGATGCTGGCATAGCTGCGGATCAGCGCCTCGGCGGCTTGCGGCGTGAAGGTCGGCACCGCCATCGTCACATGCAGGCCATAGCCGTCCTCGAGCGTCACGAAGATGCGCGCGATCGCCAGGGCGCTGTCGCCGAGCTTTAACTTGCCCTGTGCGGCCCCGGCTTCCAGGATCGCGACGTAGATGCCGACCTGGCGTTCGTAAAGCGCGATGTAGCGGGCGGCCTGCACGGCATCGCGCCGCGCCACCGAGCCCAGCTCGTAGAGCAGGCGGCAGAGCGCGTCGTCGGGGCCGGCCGGCAGTCCGGTGCGGATCATCGCGGCCAGCCGCAACGCGGGATCGGTGACATGCGCAACCGCCGCCGCGCGGTCGATGCAGAAACGCTCGACCGCGTCGCGCAACACGTCGCGCAAGAGATCGCCGATCGCCGGGTAATAGTAGAAGACCGAGCTCGCCGTCATCCCGACGCGCTCCGCCACGTCCTTCAGACGCAGCCCTATGACGCCGCGCTGGATGATCGCCTCGCGCGCGGCCGCCACCAGCTCCGCCCTGCGCTCCTTCTGCCGATTCGGCCGTGCCATGCCGTTATTTAACCAATATTCATATTACCAATGAAGCTCGATTTCTCCGAAGTCTCGCGATTTTCCTTACAAAATGCGGAGTCTGAATCCACTTGACCGTCTCCGAGAATCATTTTTCAATGAAACATAAAATAACTAAACCACAGGGAGGGAGCAATGACTATTCGCGAGGAGGCCGCGACGGCGGCCCATGAGAATGCGGAGCCGGGGGCGAGCCATCCGGCTTTGAAGCGCGGCCTGCATGTGCTGGGGACTTTGCTGATCACCCTGTCGGCGGTGACGCCGGCATCGTCGGTCTTCATCATCGTGCCGGGCGTGATCGCGCTCGCCGGCACCGGCGCGCTCTGGAGCTTCATCATCGCCGCGGTGGTCGGCGTGTTCATGGCCTTTGTCTATGCCGAGCTTTCCTCGGCCTATCCGCTGACCGGCGGCGAATACGCAATCATCGGCCGCACGCTCGGCAAGGCGCCAGGGCTGATGGTGCTCTGGCTGATCCTGATGACCCAGATCCTGATCGTCGCGGTGATCGCGCTCGGCGTCGGCACCTATCTCGGCGTGCTGTTTCCCGAATTGAACGGGCCGCTGGTCGCAGCGGTCGCGGTCATGCTCGGCGCGGTGATCGCGGTCTTCGACATCAAGTTCAACGCGGTCGTGACCGGCTCCTTTCTCGCCATCGAGATGGCGGCCCTGGTCGTGCTCGCGGCCTTGGGCTTCCTCCATGTCGAGCGACCGGTGACCGAACTGCTGCTGCAGCCGGTGCTGCTGGCCGACGGCAGCCTGGTGCCGGCGACCTTCGGCGCCATCGGCATCGCCACCTCGATCGCCATCTTCTCCTACAACGGCTACGGCTCGGCGGTGTTCTTCGGTGAGGAGACGCATGACGCGCATCGCGGCATCGCCCGCGCCATCCTCTGGGCGCTGGCGATCACCGTGGCGGCGGAGGCGATCCCGCTGGCCGCCATCCTGATGGGTGCGCCGGACCTGACGGCATTGCTCTCCAGCACCAATATGCTCGACTATTTCCTGGTGGCGCGCGGCGGCAGCGTCATCAACACGGTGATCAGCCTGGCGATCGCGCTGGCGATCTT
>JAYSFH010000620.1:0-2722 GCA_041913405.1 Dongia sp.
CGCATGGCCAGCCACCGACCATCCCCTTCTGGCTGGGCGAGGCACCGGGGTGCAGCGACGAGCTCTCGGATTCGGTCTCACGGCTGAGGACGGAGATCGCACAGCGCCTGGAGGCCAAGCCGGATTCGGTCTTGCCCTGGCTGATCGAGGAAGTCGGCGTCGCCGAGGCCGCGGCCGAGCAGGAGGTCGAGTATCTCGCCGCCGGCAAGGCCGCGCTCGGTGCCATCCCCAGCAAAGACACGATCGTCCTCGAGCGCTTCTTCGATGAGGCGGGCGGCCAACAGCTGGTGATCCACACGCCCTATGGCAGCCGGATCAACCGCGCCTGGGGTCTTGCACTCCGGAAGCGCTTCTGTCGCAAGTTCAACTTCGAGCTCCAGGCCGCGGCCACCGAGGACAACATCGTCCTCTCGCTCACCTCGGCGCACAGCTTCGACCTGGCCGAGGTCGCGCGCTATCTTCATTCCTCCAGCGTGCGGCAGATCCTGACCCAGGCTCTGCTCGATGCGCCGATGTTCAACGTGCGCTGGCGCTGGGTCGCCGGCGTGTCCCTGGCCTTGCCGCGCTTCCAGGGCGGCAAGAAGGTGCCGCCGCAGTTCATGCGCATGCAGGCCGAGGATCTCGTGGCTGCGGTCTTCCCTGACCAGATCGCCTGCGCCGAGAACCTGGTCGGCGAGCGCGAGATCCCCGACCATCCGCTGACCAACCAGGCGATCTACGATTGCCTGCACGAGGCGATGGACATCGAAGGCCTGGAAACGCTGCTGAAGCGGATCGAGGCCGGTGAGATCCGCATCGTCGCGGTCGATCTCACGCAGCCGTCGCCACTGGCGCTGGAAGTGCTCTCGGCGCGGCCCTATGCCTTCCTCGACGACGCACCGCTGGAAGAACGCCGGACTCAGGCCGTGATGGGCCGACGCTGGATGGATGCAGAGAGTGCCGCCGATCTCGGTCGTCTCGACAGCGAGGCGATCCTCCGCGTCAAGGAGGAGGCCTGGCCCGAGCCGGCCAATGCCGAGGAGCTGCATGATTCCCTGCTTTGGCTCGGCTGCGTCACCAATGACGAGGCCCGGGCGAAGCCGGATTGGCTGCACTGGCTGAGCGCGCTCGCCGCCGACAGGCGGGTGACGCGGCTCGAGACCGGCACGGCGCGGCTCTGGATCGCGACCGAGCGGGTGAACCAGTTCCGTCTGGTCTGGCCCGATGCGCCGAGCGTGCCGCCGGTCAGCAGCGGCGAAGTCTTCGCCCAGACCCGCGAGGAAGCCCTGGTCGAGATCGTTCGCGGGCGCCTCGAGGGCCTTGGCCCGGTGACGGCGACGTCACTCGCCATGCCGCTCGGCCTGGAGGCCGCCGATGTGGCAGCGGCCTTGATCGCGCTGGAGATCGAAGGCTTCGTCATGCGCGGGCGTTTCACCGCCGGCGGCAACGAGGAGGAGTGGTGCGACCGGCGCCTGCTCTCGCGCATCCATCACTACACGCTGCGGCGCCTGCGCGCCGAGATCGAGCCGGTGGCGGCCAAGGACTTCCTGCGCTTCCTGTTCCAATGGCAGCGCGTCGCGCAGGATTCGCGGCTCGAAGGCCCGGATGCGATGACGGTCGCGGCGGCGGGGCTCGAGGGCTTCGAGGCGCCGGCCGGGGCCTGGGAGACCGAGATCCTGCCCGCGCGCATCAAGGCCTATGAGCCGAGCTGGTTCGACGACCTTTGCCTCTCCGGGCGCCTGTCCTGGGCGCGGCTGACACCTGCGCTCGGCGGCAAGGACAAGGATGGCAAGGAGCGTGACCGCGTCGCCTCGCCCGTGCGCACGACTCCGATCGCGATCATGGAACGCCGTTCGGCGCCGTTCTGGACGGCGCTGGTCGGCGAAACGAAATCAAATCTCGAGCCGAGCCCGCGCGCCCAGGCCGTGTTCGACGCGTTGAAGGCCCACGGTGCCTCGTTCTTCGACGAGCTGGTCGCCGAACGCGGGCTGTTGCGTCCGCAGGTCGAGGATGCACTGGGCGAACTGGTCAATCTCGGCCTGGTGAACTCCGACAGTTTCGGCGGCTTGCGGGCGCTGCTGGTGCCGCAGGAGAAGCGGAAGCCGATCGGCGGCGGGCGGCGGCGCGGCCATGTGTTGCCCTTCGACATGGACAATGGCGGCCGCTGGGCGCTGATGCGCCGCGCTGCGCAGGGCGGCGACCCGAAGCTCCGCGAGGCCGCGGTCGAGCATATGGCGCGCACGCTGCTGCGCCGCTACGGCGTGGTGTTCTGGCGGCTGCTCGGCCGCGAGGCGGCCTTCCTGCCGCCCTGGCGCGAGCTCCTGAAGGTCTATCGCCGCATGGAGGCGCGCGGCGAGATCCGCGGCGGGCGCTTCGTCGCCGGCTTCTCCGGCGAGCAATATGCGCTGCCCGATGCAGTGGGCGCGCTGCGCGAGATGCGCCGCAAGGCGCCGAGCGGGGAGTGGGTCTCGATCTCCGGCGCCGATCCGCTGAACCTGGTCGGCATCCTGACCCCCGGCAACAAGCTCAGCGCTCTGACCGGCAACCGCGTTCTGTTCAAGGACGGTATACCGATGGCGACGCTCTCCGGCGGCAAGGTCGAATACACCGCCAGCATCGAGCCCGCGGAACATTGGGAGGCGAAGAAGAAGCTGTTGCGCTCCGCCGCCCCGCGCCACTTTGCCGATCTCGGTTAGGAAAGGGCTGACGCTTGGAGCGTGAAGATTCCGCCGCGAAAGCGCTG
>JAYSFH010000621.1:0-2719 GCA_041913405.1 Dongia sp.
TGTCGGCGACGAAGCGGTTCAAGGCCACGATCGGCGTCACGCCGAACTTCTTCACGTTCTCGATATGGCGGGCGAGGTTCGCGGCGCCCTTCTTCAGCGCCTCGACATTCTCCTTGCCGAGATCCTCCTTGGCGACGCCGCCATGCATCTTCAGCGCGCGGATGGTGCCGACGATGACGACTGCATTGGGCTTCAGGCCGGCCTTGCGGCACTTGATGTCGAAGAACTTCTCGGCGCCGAGATCGGCGCCGAAGCCGGCCTCGGTCACCACGTAGTCGGCGAGCTTAAGCGCCGCCTTGGTGGCGATCGCCGTGTTGCAGCCATGGGCGATGTTGGCGAAGGGGCCACCATGGATGAAGGCCGGGTTGTTCTCCAGCGTCTGCACCAGGTTCGGCGCGATCGCGTCCTTCAACAGCACGGTCATCGGGCCGTCGGCCTTTAGGTCGCGGGCATAGATCGGCTTCTTCTCGCGGGTATAGCCGACGATGATGTTGCCGAGCCGCTTGGTGAGGTCGTTGATGTCGGTCGATAGGCAGAAGATCGCCATGACTTCCGAGGCGACGGTGATGTCGAAGCCGTCCTCGCGCGGGAAGCCGTTGGCGGTGCCGCCGAGGCTGCCGACGATCGAGCGGAGCGCGCGGTCGTTCATGTCCATGACCCGGCGCCACTGGATGCGGCGGCTGTCGAAGCCGAGCTCGTTGCCCCAGTAGATGTGGTTGTCGATCAGCGCCGAGAGCAGGTTATGCGCGGTGCCGATCGCGTGGAAATCGCCGGTGAAATGGAGGTTGATGTCTTCCATCGGCACGACCTGGGCATAGCCGCCGCCGGCGGCACCGCCCTTCACGCCGAAGCAGGGCCCGAGCGAGGGCTCGCGCAGGCAGATCATGGTCTTCTTGCCGATCCGGTTGAGACCGTCGCCCAGGCCCACGGTGGTCGTGGTCTTGCCCTCGCCGGCCGGCGTCGGGTTGATGGCGGTCACCAGGATCAACTTGCCGTCGGGCTTCGAGGCCAGCGACTTGATGAAATCCATCCCGATCTTGGCCTTGGTATGGCCATAGGGAATGAGATGCTCCTCGGGAATGCCGAGCTTCGACGCGATCTCGCGGATCGGCTTCATCTTGGCCTGGCGTGCGATCTCGATGTCGCTGCCGACTTTCTTGCTCATGGAATGCGCTCCTGACTTCCCTATGGGGCCGATTTGGGGGCGGGTCGGCCGATTTAATTGCCGTGAGATTAGTGGGCTTTAGTCACCCTTTTTTGCCTGGCCGCGACTGTTTCCCGTCGCTTTTCCGCCACAGCCCATTCCATCATGGCAAAGCCCTATGAGGGCTTCGTCATGCCCCGGCTTCGTCATGTTTGGGCTTCACCCAACCGGCGCAGGGCCTGGAGCCCCACCGGCGCGCCGCCGAACTCCGACATGGCGTCGAGGACGGCGCCCCAGAGATACTCGGCCGAAGCAACGTCTGCCAAGAGGTGGAAGCCCGGAATCGCCCCCCCATTTGGTCCAATGGGGTCATCCCTAATGACGATGCCGCTCATCTTCGCCAGAGAGGTTTGCGCAATTTGGCCGGGCCGGAACTTGTGCGGCCGCAGATCGACCCCGCAGATCTTGGCGAACATCTCGGGCGCCGCCGAACCGGTGATCATGAACCAGGCATGGCTGTCCTGGCGCGGCATCGGATAGCCGATCAGCTTGCGCGGCTTCTCCGTCCCCCAGGCCCAGGCGCCGTTGAGCTTGTCGATCAGGGCGCCGGTCCCGTCCAGCCCGTCGATCAGGAAGATCTCGGTCGGTGCCAGGCGTGCCGCCAAGGCGCCGCCTTCCTGGCGGTAGGCCATGTTGCTGTCGGGGCCGATGTTCACACCCTGCCCTTGCAGCCAGTCGACCGTACCCGTGCCCTTGAAGCCGGTGCGCGGCAGGCCGGAAAGGTCGGCAATCGCCATCTTCTGTGCGCGGTCGCGCTCGGAATCCGGGCTGCCGTAGTGCATCGGCACGGCGGCGTTGTTGATGACTTCGCAGAAGGCGCCGGCCGCATGGGTCTCGCGGTAGATCGGCGAGCGGCGGATCTGGTTCTGGGCGAAGACTTTCGGTAGGGCCCCCATGGTTTATTCCTTCACATCTCCTGCCGCTTGGCTTCGGAATCGTAGAACGGCAGGGCGACGACCCGCGCCTCGATCATCCGTCCGCCGTCGATCTTGATCGCGATCTTGGCATCCGGCCTTGCATCGTCCGGATGCACATAGGCAAGGCCCACGACCTTGCCGAGATTCGGCGAGCGCACCGCCGAGGTCACGCGGCCGACGATCATGCCGTCGCGGATCACCAGATGGCATTCCTCGGGGCAAGGCAGAGAAGGATCGTCGAGGGTGAAGCCGACCAGCTTCCGGATGAGCGGCATCTTGGCCATGATCTGGGTCGAGCGGCCGCCGACGAAGAAGGGCTTTGTCTTCGCCACAGCCCAGGGCATGTCGGCTTCCCAGACGTTGGTGAGGCCGTCGGTATCCTGGCTGACGATGATATGGCCCTTTTCCAGACGCAGCACGCGCTGAGCTTCCACGCCGAACGGCCGGATGCCATCGGCGGCGCCCGCCTCCATCAGCGCATCCCAAAGTGCCTCGCCATAGCCGTAGGGCACGTGGATCTCGTAACCGAGCTCGCCGACGAAACCGACCCGCAGCAGTCGCGCCGGAATGCCGGCAACCGTGCCCATGCGAACACCGA
>JAYSFH010000622.1:0-2713 GCA_041913405.1 Dongia sp.
GTCAAGGGCTGCGGCGAAAGTACCCTCCGATCGGGCCTTTGACATTGCGCAAAGCCGACCGCTGCGGCGCGGTCCTAGCTTACGGCATTGCCCGGAAAACCAAGCGCGGACTTTAGCCATGAACAGTCCGATTAAGAACCCGACAGCATCCAACCTGCTTCGCACGGCGAGGATCTTCTGCATCGCCGCTACGCTGGCAGTTGCCATCCCGTCGCTCAGCTTCGCTTGCCAGGGCGGCGGTGGCGGAGGCGGAGGTGGCGGAGGCGGCGGCGGGGGGGCTGGCGGCGGGGGTGGCGGCGGCGGCGGGCACAGCGCCGGGACCACGACCGGGAGCCGGCTTCCGGGCTTCGTGCCGGCGATGGTGCGCCTGATGCTGGCGCAGGGGGGTCCGTTCACCGGAATCAATGTCGCCGACGATTTTCCGGACGGCGATTGCACGGCGCGAACCGGCGAGGAGATCAAGGAGATCCCCACGATCGGGGCCGGCACTGGCAGCGGCGGGGGCGGAAGCACGCCCGAGCTCCGAGAGAGCTTCGCGCCTTTCCAGTCCGAGGAGGATCGCGCGCGACAGCTTCACAACATCGAGGTCATGCTGACCGAGTCGCCTGAGGGCCAGGCCTATCTCAGTCATATCCGCCGCCTGGTCGGCTCGGGCGCGAGCGACATCCAGGACGTGCAGACGGCGATGTCGCTCGCCGGGGTGAATCGCCTCGCCGTGCAGCTGCAGCGGCGGGATGACATCGCCTTCGAGCGCAACGGGATCGAGCGGGCGCTGCGTTCCGAGCTCGGC
Source organism: Dongia sp. (assembly GCA_041913405.1). Lineage (GTDB taxonomy): Bacteria > Pseudomonadota > Alphaproteobacteria > Dongiales > Dongiaceae > Dongia. The sequence goes on from JAYSFH010000622.1 coordinate 791, forward strand.
GGCGGCACGCCGAACATGGAGCGGGCGCTTTCGCTGTTCGCCCGTCTGAACGAGGCCAACGCGGCCCTCGCCAACCAGGAAGGCCGTGTTGCCGAGACCTTTGCCGGCGCGCGCGCCGGGGCGTTGCGTGCGGAAGAGGTTCGCGCCGAGCAACGTGCCTATCTCGGCGGGCTGGCGGTGAGCTTCCTCACCAACCTCGCTTCGGGCGGTGCCGGCGCCGCTGCCGAGGCCTTCGTGGCGCGCCGCGGCGCCGGTGCGGTCACCAAGTTCGCGGCCAACTTCCTGGTCGACAATGCCGTCGGCGGCGCCATGAACTACGGCCAAGGGCGGTTCAGCAAGGGACCCGGCCAGGAGGGCAGCGTCTCGCCGGGCGCGAAGTCGGCCATCACCAACACCGGCGCCTCGGTGGCGGTCAAGGTGGCGGAGCACTTTATCGGCGGGCCGCTGAAGAACGCCGTCCCGAACGCCGCGGCGGCGGCCGGGGTCCAGCAGGCGATGGACGACGCTTGGGATCGCCAGAACGCGCGCGACGAAACCAAGAAGTAGCGGCAGCTCATGCAGCGAGGTCATACCATGTCCATGAAGCATATGCGCGGCGGCCTGATGGCCGTTGTTCTGGGCCTGGCCTTCGGCGCGGGCGCCGCGCAGGCCCAGAATGTCGGCGACTGGAAGCGGGTGATGACCCGCGATGCCTTGCTGGTGTCCCAGGCGATCGGCTGGTCGCTGGAGGGCCCGGTCTCCGCCAAGGAGGCGGCGCCGGTGGTATTCGCACCCGGGGTCGCGCCGAAGCCGATCGCGACCGGCACCATGTCCTTGAGCAACGTCCAGCTGATCGACATCGCGACGCCCGCCGCGGCGCCGAACCTGCGCGGGCTGGTCGGCGTGATCGAGCTGGCGGACCGCGCCGATCACCGCGTGCTGGCGCGCTTCGAGACCGCCTATGAGATCGCGGGCGGCAGCTATCGGGTCGGGGCGGTCGAGACGCAGCCCTTCTACCCCGACGCGCCGCGGGTCGAGGCCTACTTCGTTCCCGCCGGCGCGAGCATTCCGAGCCAGTCACCCTATGCGATGCTCGACGCGATCCGTCGCAGCGCGGTCGATCCGGCGACGGTCGATGCGGCGCCGCGTCCATACCGGGTCTATCTGGTCGGCATGGACCGGCTGTCGCCGCAGGCCGATCTCGGCTTCAGCGCCGTCGATGCCGGCACCGGCCGGGCGACCGCCAAGTCGCAGAGCAGCCGCCGCGACGGCTGGATCGTCGCCAGCCTGTCGGCGACCTTCGCGCTCAACGGCAAGACCGCGGTGTTCTTCCCGATCGTCTATCGTCCGGACGGAACGCCCGGCCGGCAGCGCATCCTGATGATGTTCTCCAGCCATTATGAAGCCCGTGCTCGCGCCGTCGCTGCCGCACCCGCGGCTTCGCCCGCCGGGCCTTCGGTCGCGGCCGCTCTGCCACCGGCGCCGCCGCTTTCGGCACTCGGCCAGGCCTTCATGGCCAAGGGCTTCGCCAACCAGGCGCCGCAGCCGTGAACCGGGAAGGAGCAAGGACCATGCGATCCCCGACGAAAGTTCTTCCGTTCCTGGCCGGCCTGCTCGCGCTCGCCGCCTTGACCGGGCGGATCGACACCACCTCGGCGGCCGGACCGCAGGATCCGTCCGTCGCGGCGCAAAGTCTCGGCGCGGCGATCGATGGGCAGATAGCGTCCCAGCCGCCGCTGCGCGTGCCGGGCATCGCCTTCTCCGCCACCGCCGGGAAGAGCAACCAGATTCCCTGGCTGAAAACCGAGGGATTTGCGCTCAGGGCATCGCAGCTGCTGCGCTTCCACGACGTCGGCGCCGTCGGCCAATCGCAGGCTGCCGGCCGGCTCGACTATGCAGACGATCTCGGGCGCAATGTCGGTTTCCTCTGGCTGGTGAACTATC
>JAYSFH010000623.1:0-1116 GCA_041913405.1 Dongia sp.
TCGAGCTGGCAGGGACCGGCGATCAGCGCGATCGGCCGGTCGTTGCCGATGGTGAGATTGCCGATGCGGACGTGACGTTGCTTGGCCATTTGACGCGTTCCTTCTCCACTCGTCATGCCCGGGCTCGGCCCGGGCACCCCTGACTTTTCTTTTTAGCGCGGAACTCAGGGATCCCCGGGCCAAGCCCGGGGATGACGAAACTGAGCGCAAATCCTACACCAACCGCGACTGGGTCAAAGCCGCGCCGATGAACGAGACGAACAGCGGGTGGGGCTCGAACAGCCGCGATTTCAGCTCCGGGTGGAACTGGACGCCGACAAACCAGGGATGGTCCGGGATCTCCACCATCTCCGGCAGCACGCCGTCCGGGGACATGCCGGAGAACATCAGGCCGGCCTGTTCCAGCCGTTCCTTGTAGTTGATGTTGACCTCGTAGCGGTGGCGATGCCGCTCGCTGATCCGAGTCTTGCCGTAGATGCCGGCGATCAGGCTCCCCGGCGTCACGTCGCATTCGTATGCGCCAAGGCGCATCGTGCCGCCGAGATCACCGCCGGCCTTGCGCTTCTCCAGCATGTTGCCGCGCAGCCATTCGGTCATCAGGCCGACCACCGGCTCCGGCGTTTCGCCGAACTCGGTCGAGCTCGCATTCTTCACGCCGACCAGGTTCCGGGCCGCCTCGATGACCGCCATCTGCATGCCGAAGCAGATGCCGAAATACGGCACCTTGCGCTCGCGGGCAAAACGGGCCGCCTGGATCTTGCCCTCGGCACCCCGTTCGCCGAAGCCGCCGGGGACGAGAATCCCGTGCACGCCGTCCAGGTGCTGGACCGCGTCCTCGCGCTCGAAAATCTCAGAGTCGATCCAGTTCAGGTTGACCTTCTGGTTGTTCGCGATGCCGCCATGCCGCAACGCCTCTGCCAATGACTTGTAGGCATCCAGCAGCGAGGTGTACTTGCCGACGATCGCGATATTCACCTCGCCTTCCGGATGGCGGATGCGCTCGACCTTCTCGTTCCAGGGCTTCAGGTTCGGCGGCGGGGCATTGAGATTGAAATGCCGGCAGACCTCGTCGTCGAAGCCTTCGTTGTGATAGGCGCCGGTCACCGCGTAGATGGT
>JAYSFH010000623.1:1126-1731 GCA_041913405.1 Dongia sp.
ACGTCCAGCGCCTGGATGACGGCGCTGGGCCGCACGTTGCAGAACTGCGCGATCTTGCGCCGGCTCTCAGCCGGAATCTCGCGGTCGCAGCGGCAAAGCAGGATATCCGGCTGGATACCGACCGACTGCAGCTCTTTCACCGAATGCTGGGTCGGCTTGGTCTTCAGCTCGCCGGCTGCGGGGATCCAGGGAATGAGCGTCAGGTGCACGAACATCGTGCGCTCCGGGCCGAGTTCGTTGCCGAGCTGGCGGATCGCTTCCAGGAACGGCAGGCTCTCGATGTCGCCGACCGTGCCGCCGATCTCGCAGAGGATGAAATCCTCGTCGGTGACGTCGGCCTTGATCCAATCCTTGATCGCGTCGGTGACGTGCGGGATCACCTGGATCGTCGCGCCGAGATAGTCGCCGCGCCGCTCCTTCGTGATCACGTTCTGATAGATGCGGCCGGTGGTGATGCTGTCGGAACGGCGGCCCGAAATTCCGGTGAAGCGCTCGTAATGCCCGAGATCGAGATCGGTCTCCGCCCCGTCATCGGTGACGTAGACCTCGCCATGCTGATACGGGCTCATCGTGCCCGGATCGACGTTGAGATAGGGGTCGAGCTT
>JAYSFH010000623.1:1741-2711 GCA_041913405.1 Dongia sp.
GAATCCGCGTGCCTGCAGCAGAGCACCGAGTGCTGCTGAAGAAAGACCCTTGCCGAGAGAGGAGACCACGCCGCCGGTGATGAAAATGAAACGCGTCATGGGCGGTCCTTATGGAACGAGTCGGGACACCCCGGCAAGTGCTGCTGACTTGCCGGGTGCGAGAGCTTCCTTTTCAAGGGATTACTGGCCGGTCGGTGCGGCGGGTGCCGCCGGGGTCGCGGGTGCGGCCGGTGGAGTCGCGCCCGAGTCGCCGCCAGAAGACGTACCCGCGGGTGCTTCCGGACCGGTGCTGGCCGGCGCCGTGTTCGCCGGTGCTGCCGGCTCGGTCGGTGCCGCCGGCGCCGTGGTCGCCGCCGGAACCAGGGTGGTCGGCTTGCCCCGAACGGCATGATCGCCATAGGCCAGGATCAGAGTGCTCGCCAGGAAGCCCGCCGCCAGCAGGGCGGTCGTACGGGTGATGACGTTGGCCTGGGCGCGGCCGGTCAGGAACCCGCCCATGCCGCCCGCTCCGCCGCCGCCACCGCCGCCAAGCCCGCCCAGCCCGCCTTCGGAGCGCTGCATCAGGATGATGATGGCGACCAGGCCGATAGCCAGGAAGATCTGGATCACGCGGACGACGGTGTAGATGATCTCGGGCATTGGCTGCGCTTTTGGGTCCGGAACGGTTGCGGCCGGGTTTCTAAACCGTTTGAGATGGGATTTCCAGCAGCGATTTCCAGTGATGGATGAGCGGGTTACGCCCAGAGCCCTCCCCCGACTTCGGGGGAGGGTTGGATGGGGGCGCCGCAAGCTCGTTTTTAGGCGATCAGCCGCAGGCCGCCGCGATCCCCAGGAAGTCCGCCGCCTTCAGGCTGGCGCCGCCGACCAGGGCGCCGTTAACCTCGGGCACCGCCATCAATTCCGCCGCATTCGTCGGCTTCACCGATCCACCATATAGGATGCGCATTGCCGCCCCGCCAGCGACACGTTG
>JAYSFH010000624.1:0-2695 GCA_041913405.1 Dongia sp.
TGCGCGCCTTGGCGACGATCCGGGGATCGGTGGTGTAGACGCCGTCCACGTCGGTGAAGATATCGCAGCGATCAGCCTTCAAGGCCGCCGCCAGCGCCACCGCCGAGGTATCCGACCCGCCGCGGCCGAGCGTGGTGATCCGGTTGTCCGGGCCGATGCCCTGGAAGCCGGCGACCACCGCGACCTGGCCCTGGGCAAAGCGCTTCTCGAAGCCTTCGGCGTCGATCGAAATGATCCGCGCCTTGCCGTGGGCGTCGTTGGTCTGCATCGGCATCTGCCAGCCGAGCCATGAGCGCGCGTTGACGCCGAGCGTCTGCAGCGCAATCGCGGTCAGCCCCGCGGTCACCTGCTCGCCCGACGCGACCACGGTGTCGTATTCGCGCGCGTCGTGCATCGGCGAGATCTCGCTGCACCAGGCGACCAGCTGGTTGGTCGCGCCGGACATGGCCGAGACCACGACTGCGACTTCATGTCCCGCATCGACCTCGCGTTTGACCCGCGCGGCGACCGCGTTGATGCGCTCGATATTGGCGACCGAAGTGCCGCCGAATTTCATGACGATCCGGGTCTTCCGGCTGGTGCCTGCCCTGGATTGCGCCCCCGATTGAGCCCCAAGTTGAGCCATAGAGTATCGATCCTTAATCAAGCCGAGCCGCCGGCCCCATTCCATATCTTGCCCATGGCTACGGCCCGATGGCGGCCATTCTAGGCTGCCTCGACCGGAATCCTGCCCCGGAAATCAAAGGGAAATGGATTGTTTTGCCAGCGGTGCGTATCCATACTCATTCGATGCCGGAGAGGCAAGCATTCACACGGCTTCCGGGCTGATTCTTCAATCATTTGGCGGGCATTCCATGGAGCCTTCTCGCATCTCCCCCGGCGAAGCGCGGGCCCGGTCCGGCAGCGGCTCGGTCGATCACGCCGAGATCGCGAAATTCGAGGCCATGGCCGATGCCTGGTGGGATCCGACCGGCAAGTTCAAGCCGCTGCACCGGCTGAACCCGGTCCGCGTCCGCTTCATCCGCGACCGGCTGGCGGTGGGGCTGGGACGCAATCCAGAGGAGCCGGAACCCTTGCGCGGACTCTCCATCCTCGACATCGGCTGCGGCGGCGGGCTGCTGGCCGAGCCGCTGGCCCGCCTCGGCGCCGAGGTGACCGGAATCGATGCCGCCGAGCGCAACATCGCGATCGCCCGACGCCACGCAGAATCCGTCGGCACCAAGGTCACCTACCTGCCCTGCCCCGCCGAGGACCTCGCCGCGCAGCTCGAATCGAACGGGGGCGCCAAGTTCGACGCCGTGCTCGCCATGGAGATCGTGGAGCATGTGGCCGATCTCGACGCCTTCTTCAAAGCCGCCGCGAACCTGCTGAAGCCCGACGGCACGATGTTCGTCGCGACCCTGAACCGCACGGTGAAGTCCTTCGCCTTTGCCATCGTCGGCGCGGAATATGTTCTGCGCTGGCTGCCGCGCGGGACCCATGACTGGCGGCGCTTCATGCGCCCGTCCGAGCTCGCCCGCCATCTGCGCAGCCATGGCCTCGAGATGCAGGAGCTCGCCGGCGTCTCCTACGATCCGATCGGCGACAGCTTCTCGATCGGCCGCGATTGCGGCGTCAACTACATGTCGGTCGCCGTTCATCGTTAAGGCGATCCCGCCACAATTTCCTGCGCAGAACCGCGCCTTGGCCGAGTCGACTCGGTGAAATCCGCGTGAGGTGATTGCACGCCGGAACCCGCGCAGTTATGTGTGGGTTAAGGTTTGCATTCCCGAGTCGCAGGAGATCGTCGCGATGAGTCTGAACCGCCGGACCGTAATTGCCGCTTTGGCGCTGGCGCCTGTCATGGCGCAGGCCGGACCGGCCTTCGCCCTCACCGACCAGCAGGAGCTGGTCGACAAGGCCCGCATCACCTTCGACAAGCTGATCACCGCCCTCGAGTTCGGCGAGCTGCCGGGCTATGTGAAGAAGGCCAAGGCGATCATGATCTTCCCGGATATCTTCAAGGCCGGGCTGGTGATCGGCGGCCAGGGCGGCAGCGGCATCCTGCTGGCGCGCGATGCCGCCAAGGGCTGGAGCCAGCCGGCCTTCTACACCTTGGCGGAAGGCAGCCTCGGCCTGCAGATCGGCGGCCAGTCCTCCGAGACCATCTTCACCATCATGAGCCAGAAGGCGCTGGACGCCATCCTGGACAACCAGATGAAGTTCGGCGGCGACATGTCGGTCGCCGCGGGTCCGAACGGCAAGGGAATCGGTTCCGATACCACGACCAATTTCTCGTCCGACGTTTATTCCTTCTCCAAGACCGCGGGTGCCTTTGCCGGCATTTCGTTCAACGGCGCCGGCATCCTCAAGGACGACGACGACAACCACGCCTATTACGGCCCGACGGCGACACCCTACGGCATCGTCGTCGAGCGCAAGTTCAACAACCCGAACACCCAGAGCCTGTTGAACAGCCTGGCGCCCTACTGATCCCCCTACTGACCTAGGGTGCCGGGCGGCAGCAACCTGTCTGATTCCGCGTGACAGCCGCAAGGTCCGGCTGGAATATCCCCTGGTTCCGGAAGCAGGGGCGAAGGGTCGGGATCGGGCGGCGGTGGGAACATCCAATATCCTCTTCGTGATGTTCGACCAGATGGCGGCGCTCTCGCTGCCGATCTACGGGCATCCGCTCGTGCGCATGCCGACTCTGGAG
>JAYSFH010000625.1:0-2691 GCA_041913405.1 Dongia sp.
CGACGTGGTCTGGCAGCTGACCCGGACCGGCCGCACCATCCTGCTGGTCGAGGAGAATGCCGCGCGGGTTGCCGACAAGGCGGCGCAGGTCGCCCTGCTCGACAACGGCAGCTTCGCCTGGACCGGCGCCGGCGCCGAGTTGATGGCGCGCCCGAAGATCCTCGAAACCTATCTAGGGGCCTGAACATGGATGTGCTGGTCCAGGTCCTCGCTTCCGGCCTCACCCTCGGCGCCATGTATGCGGTGGCGGCGATCGGCCTCGCCTTGGTCTATGGCTCCCTCAACATGCTGAACATGTCGCATGGCGCGCTGATGGCGCTCGGCGGCTATATCTGCTTCTACACCATGACCCAGCTCGGCCTGCCGGCCCTGGTCGGCGTCGCCGCGGCGATGGCGATCTGCGGCGCGGTCGGGCTCGCGATCTATCTGGCGGCGGCACAGCCGATGCTGCGCTCGGCCAACTTTGAGACCCAGATCTTCATCGCCACCATCGGCATCGGCGCCATCCTCGAGAACGTGATCCTGCGCGCCTTCGGGCCCCAGCCGCAGCCGCAGTCGTTGAACCTGACCGGCGCCCAGGTGATCGGCAGCGTGCATATCCCGAACCAGAACATCCTGATCCTGGTCGTCGCGATCGGCTTGATGGTGGCGCTGTCGCTGCTGCTGCAGCACACCCGCCTCGGCCGCGCCATCCGCGCCACCGCGCAGAACCGCGAGGCGGCGCAGCTCATGGGCGTGCGGGTCGGCGTGGTCTATGCCCAGGTCCTGGCGCTCTCCGGCGCACTGGCCGCGATCTCCGGCATCATGGTGAGCTCGCTCTCGGGCCTGCTGCCCAATATGGGCGGCGACCCGATGCTGAAGGCCTTCATCATCTGCGTGGTCGCCGGGCTGGGCAATGTCTACGGCACGGTCGCGACTGCCATTGTGCTCGGCCTGCTGGAAGCTTTGATCCAGTATGTGCTCGGCGTGCGCTACAGCTTCGCGCTGCTGTTGCTGCTGGTCATCGTGGTGCTGATCTGGCGGCCCTATGGCTTGTTCGGCCGCCGCCAGGTGGTGCGGCTGTGAAGAACCTGACCGGCATCCGCCGCGATCTGCTGATCGGCGGCATCCTCACCGCGCTGGCGATCGCGCTGCCATTCCTGACCGGCACGCGCTACGTGGTGACCCAGACCACCCTGTTCTTCATCTGGGCGATCGTCGTCACCCAGTGGAACCTGGTGCTGGGCATCGGCGGCATCTTCTCCCTGGCGCAGATGGCGCTGTTCGCCGTCGGCGCTTATGCAACCGCGATGCTCGGCTACTATTTCCACATGCCGATGGTGGTGGCTATGCTGCTGGCGGCGCTGGCGACGGTGATCGTCAGCGTCCTGATCGGCCTCGCCTGCCTCCGCTTGCGCGGTCCCTATGTGGCATTGCTCACGCTCGCCGTGGCGCAGGTCTTGTTCCTGCTGATCACCAACGACACCGACTGCTTCACCAACCCGGAATCCGGCTGCATGCCGTTGTTCGGCGGGGTGCGCGGCTTCACCCGCTTCGGCGATCTCGGCTTCCGCACGATCCTGAAGTCGAAATTCTACGTCGGCCATTATTATGTCGGGCTCGGCCTGCTGGTGCTCGCCACGGCCTTTGCGATCGCGATCATCCGCGGCCCGGCCGGCCTGGCCTTCCAGGCACTGCGCGACAATCCCGGCTACGCGGTCTCGCGCGGCATCAGCAAGTTCAAGTACCAGCTCTGGCTGTTCGGCCTCTCGGCCTTCTTCACCGGCCTCGCCGGCGCCTTCTACGCGGTCAACTTCGCCGCGGTCGGTCCGATCGTGTTCTCGATCTCGATGCTGCTGTTCCTGCTGTCGATGATCGTGGTCGGCGGGATCGGCACGGTCTGGGGACCGCTGCTGGGTGCGGCGCTGCTGATGCTGTCCGACGAGGCGATGCGCGAGTTCGGCGATTGGCGCGACATCGGCCTCGGCCTGATCCTGGCCGGCTTCGTGGTGCTGCTGCCGCGCGGGCTGGCCGGCCTGCGCTTCCGTCTCAAGGCTCCGTCTTCAGTTCGCGCAGAGTCCGGGCAATCTCGATAACCTTGGCGTTCGCCGGATCGGAGAGTTCGGCGGCACTCGGATCCCAGCCAGGCACCCCCTTCATGTCCGGGAGCTGGTGCGCAATCCCCTTGTGGCAGTCGATGCAGGTCTTCTCGCCTGAGGCGAGATAGGTGCTGTGGGCGGTTGCGGCACGGGCATTTTGCCGCGTGAAGTCCATATACTCGAAGTTATGGCAGTTGCGGCATTCCAGCGAATCGTTCGCCTTCAGCCGCGCCCATTCGTGCTCGGCCAGCTCGCGGCGCTTGTCCAGGAACTTCTCGCGGGTGTTGATGCTGCCGAAGATCTTGCCCCAGACCTCCTTCGAGGCCTGCATCTTGCGGGCGATCTTGTCGGTCCATTTGTGCGGCACGTGGCAATCGGGACAGGTCGCGCGCACGCCGGAGCGGTTGGTGAAATGGATGGTGGACTGGAGCTCCTGGTAGACGTTGTCCCGCATCTCGTGGCAGGAGGTGCAGAACTTCTCGGTGTTGGTGACTTCGAGCGCGGTGTTGAAGCCGCCCCAGAACAGGATGCCGGCGATGAAGCCGCCGATCACCAGGAAGCCGAGGCTGAAGTTGACGCTCGGCTTCCGGAGCACGAACCAGATGTCGAGGGC
>JAYSFH010000626.1:0-2689 GCA_041913405.1 Dongia sp.
CTGCCGATCTCGACATCCTCGCCGATGCCGCGCGCGCGGAGCGCCCAGCGTGCCGAGCGCGTATCGCCACGCGCCAGCAGCAGCCGCACCCGGTCGTTGAGCGCGCTGGCGGTCAGGCGCTGATAGCGTTTCTCCAGCCCCTGGCGCTCGGCGCGTTCCAGCACGGCGATCGCTTCGTCATGCCGGCCACGCGCGGCGGCGAGGCGCGCGATGTGCAGCTTGCAGGCCATCTCATGCACGACCAACCCGCATTCCTCGATGATCTGGCGATGGGTGTGCAGCAATCGCTCGGCCGCCGCGAGTTCGTTCCACTCATAGAGCAGCTCGACCTGGAAGATCGCCACCATTGCCTCGGCGTAGGAGCCGGGGCCGAGCGATTCCCGCGCCAAGGTCACCGCGTGGTCGAAGTGCCGGTGCGCCGCGCCGAGCTCACCGGTCGATTTCTCGATGAGGCCGAAGATGAGATCGCAGTAGACCAGGCCGAAGACCGACTGCGCCTGGGCATGGGCGTCGCGGGCCTTGGTGCTGGCGGCGCGGGCACCCTCCATGTCACCCAGCGAGTAGCAGCAGAAGGCGTGGATGTTGCCGAGCGTGCCCTTGAAGAAGGGCCGGTCCTCCGGCAGCGTTCGCATCCAGCTCCCGGCGAGGCGCGCCGCTGTGCGCGATCGGTCGGCGGCGCTGATCACCCCGACCGTCAAGGTGCAGAGCTCGGCCCGCAGGGCGTCGCGCTCCTTGGCGCTGATGCTGCCGGAAGCGGCGAGCGCCGCGATCGACTGTTTCGCGGCCTTGAGGGTGCGGGCACCTTCCTGCGGTCGGCTCATATGGAACTGGATCCAGACCTGAGCCAGCTGCAGCTTCGGCCGGCGCGCGATGAGATCGGCCGGCAGCAGGTTCAGCCATTGCCGCACCAGGGTAAGGTGGCTCTGCATGATCAGCGGCATGGCGCAGTCTTCGACCAGGGCCGCCGCGCGATCCGCATCGCCGGCCGCGAGGGCATGCGTGACGGCTTCGGAGGTCTGGCCCTGCTCCGAGAGCCAGGCCGCCGCGCGGCGATGCAGCTCGGTCAGGCGTTCCGGCACCCGCTGGCGCAGCATCGATTGCAGGAACTCGGCGAAGAGGTGGTGATAGCGGAACCAGGTCCGCTCGCGGTCGAGCGGGATCAGGAACAGGTTGGCGGCCTCGATCGCATGCAGCATCGCCGCGCCGTCGTCGCGTTCGAGCACGGCATTGGCGAGCGGCGCCGAGACGCGCGTCAGGATTGAGGTCTCGAGCAGGAAGTCGAGCATCGCCGACGATTGCCGCGCCAACACGTCATGGGCCAGGAACTCGGCGACGTCTCGGTGGCTGCCGGAGAAATGCCGGATGAACTCGGCGCGCTCCTGCCGCTGCTCCAGCGACAGCGAGGCCAATTGCAACCCCGCCGCCCAGCCTTCGGTGCGATGCTGCAAGGTGACGATATCCGCCATCGGCAAATCCAGCACCTGGGTCTGGTTCAGGAAACTCTCGGTCTCCTCCAGCGAGAAGCGGAGATGCGTGTCGTCGAGCTTGATGAGCTGGCCCTTGACCCGGATGTTGGCGAGCTGGAACGGCACCGGCCCGCGGGTCGCGACCACCAGATGCAGGCAGGCCGGCGCATAGGCCAGCAGCGATTCCAGGAAACGGCCGATCTCCGGCGCGGTCAGGAAATGGCAGTCGTCCAGGATCAGGAACAGCGGCTGGGTGCGCGGCGAGAGATCGTTGACGATGGTGGTCAGCACCGAATCCACCGGCAGGATCGGGCTCGATTCCAGCAAGGCCGGAATGCCCCGCGCGAGATCCGGATCGGCGCGGCGCAAGGCGGCCACCAGGTAAGTGAGGAAGCGGCCGATCTCGTCGTCGCCCTGGTCGAGCGCGAGCCAGCCGAACGGGGTACCGCGCTCGCGCAGGGTGCCGAGCCATTGGCCGAGCACCGTGCTCTTGCCGAAACCGGCCGGCGCCGAAACCACCAGCAGCCGGGTCGAGAGCGCGCCGTCGAGCGCCTTCAGCAGGCGTTCCCGATCGACCAGGCCGGTGCGCAAGACCGGCGGGCGCAGCTTCGTTTCTATGAGCACGGCACCACCCCTCGGCACACTACTTAGCAGAAGCCGGGCTGCCACGGCCAGCAGCCCCGGCGATAGCTTCCACCGGCATCAGTGAACCTTCCCGCGGGACGCGGCGACCAAGCCCGCGATACGCGGGTTTTTGCAACTTTGGGCGCGCTTGCCGATGCGCCATGATTCTGACACCTTTAGCGTGTAAACGATCATTTCGGCCGGTTCGCGTGGGACCGTCCGAGCGCGGGAAGGCGTCAGCTCAAATGGCGTGGCGGGGTGGGGTTTGTGCATTGGCGGCGCTGATCGCGCTGGCGATGCCGTGGCATGCGCGGGCGGACGCCCCGAAGCCGAGTTTCGACTGCGCCGTTGCCAAGGCGCCCATAGAAATTCTGATCTGCAGCGACGGTCTCTTGGCCAATGTCGATCGGTCCTTGGCCGAAGTCTATGAGCGCGTCGAGCATGCGCGCGAGGGCGACGCGCGTGAAAAGCTGGTCGCCGAGCAGCGCGCCTGGCTGAAGTCGCGACTGACGACTTGCAGCATCCCGGCGACAGGAACGACCCCGCCGTCGGACCGCGACCAAGCCATCCTCTGCCTTTACAACGCCTATCGAGAGCGC
>JAYSFH010000627.1:0-2673 GCA_041913405.1 Dongia sp.
CGGGGAACCTCAGATGAAAGCACTGCTCTCGGCCTGGCCGTTCTGGGCCCTGCTCTCCGCCGCCTTCGCCGCGCTGACCGCGATCTTCGCCAAAGTCGGGATCGAGAGCATCAATTCGGATTTCGCCACCTTCATCCGCACCGTGGTGATCCTGGCCGTCATTGCCGCGATCCTGACCATGAGCGGTGAATGGCAGCCGTTCGGCAGCGTCTCCGGCAAGACCTACCTGTTCCTGATCCTCTCCGGCCTCGCGACCGGCGCCTCCTGGCTCTGCTACTTCAGGGCGCTGAAGATCGGCCAGGCGGCGCAGGTGGCGCCCATCGACAAGCTCTCGGTGGTGCTGGTCGCGGTCTTCGGTGTCGTCTTTCTCGGCGAGCGCTTGAGCGCACTGAGCTGGCTCGGCATCGCCCTCATCGCCGGCGGCGCCGTGGTGATCGCGCTGGAAGCCTAATGTTTACTGGATCGCGCCGATCCGCTTCAGGAACTCGTGCTCGGTCTCGCGGCTGTGGTTGCCGGCGAACTCGTAAGCGCCCGGCTTGTAGTCAACGAAGATCTCGCCACCCATGGTGAACTTCGACTGATCGTCGAAGGCGCCGATCGACATGATGTACATGTCGGGCTGGAACAGGTGGTAGAAGAGATGGCTGCCGCACTTCCTGCAGGTGCCGCGCTCGGCGATGTCCGAGGACTTGTAGCGCAGGATGTCGCCCTCGCCCTTGAAGTTGATGCCGCCGACGCTGACCGAAAATGTGGGGCCACCGGCATGGCGGCGGCACATGCCGCAATGGCAGACGTGCATATGCGGGTCGATCTCGGTCGCGGTGAAGCTGACGGCGCCGCAGAGGCAATGGCCGGTGGCTGACGGAATCGTGGTCATGCGCTTCCCCTTCCCTGTTTCGGCGCATTCTCGACCGCCTGGCGCAGCCAGGTCAAACAGGATTGCACGGCGTGCTTCGATTTGAAGGTCTTCGGGTAGAGCAAAGCCTGAAGCCAATAGCCGTCGACCAGTGCGGCTAGCATGCCGATCAGGGTCGCCGCCTCTTTCTTCGAAGGCACGATCCGCAGGATCTCGGCCTCGAGGTCGCGGTGATAGCGCCGCTCGACCCGAACCGCGTCGCTGCGAAAGGCGTCGCGCAATCCGGAATCGACCCAGAATGTGAACCAGACCGCGAGCTTCTCGGCGGTGAAGACCTCGGCGCCGAAATAGGCATCGACCATGGCCGTGATCCGGTCCCAAGGCTCCGGCCCCGCTTCGGCCAAACGCGCCTTCCAGGCCTGGTCGAACTCGTCGGCCAAATGGTTGAAGGCGGCTTCCAGCAAGAGATCGATAGACTTGAAATGGAAGTTCATCAACCCCTGGGATGCGCCCGCCCGCTTTGCGACCTTGCCGACCGTGCAGCCGGCGTAGCCGTGCTGGGCGATCACATGAATCGCCGCCTCGATCAGCTCCTTGCGGCGGCTGGCCCGGATCGCCGGATTCTGGCCGAGGGCGCGGCGCTTGCGCTTGAGTGTGCTCACGCCGCCCGCCTCACGCCTTCTTGCGCGGCGGGTCGAAGAACATGCGGTTGGTCACGGTGCAGCGGGCCATCAGGCGCTCGATCTTCTTCTCCTTCGGGTACCAGATCTCGGTCCAGATCTCGGTGCCCGGTTTCGCATAGGCTGGCGGCACTCTGGCAAAGGCAATGCTCTTCTTCAAGATCGGCGACCACATTCCCGAAGTGGTGAGGCCGATTTCCTGCTTCGCGGCCTTGTCGGCGTAGAGGAAGGCGCCGTTGGCGGGCTTCCGGCCCTCGACCTCGATCCCCATCAGGATGTGGCGGGAGCTGACCTTGGCTTTCTCCTGCTGCAGCGCCCGCTTGCCGACGAAATAGGCGTCCTTCTTCAACCCGACCGCCCAGCCGATGCCGGCCTCGATCGGGCTTTCGCGCTGGGTCGGGCGGATCGCATGCATGGCGCCTATATAGTCGGCATCGACCAGGATGAAGCCGGCCTCGATCCGGACCATGTCGAGAGCCTGGCTGCCGATCGGCGCGATCTTGAAGGGGTCGCCGAGCTGCATCAGCCGATCCCAGAGCCACTGGGCGCTTCCCGGCTTCACCCACAGTTCGTAGCCGAGATCGCCGGTGAAGCCGGCGCGGTCGACCCGCATCCAATGCCCGTCGACGGTCGTTTCCATGATGCCGAAATGCGCCAGGCCCTCGATGCCACCGACGCCCATGACCTTCAGCAGGTCGCGCGAGGTCGGTCCCTGCAAAGCGAGGCCGCAGAACCGGTCGGACACTTCCTCGATCTCGACGTTGAAGCCATAGGCGCTCTCATGCAGCCAATGGAGTTGATGCAGCGCGGCGTTCAGGATGAAGTCGTTCTCGCCGAGGCGGAAGATGGTCCCCTCCTCGATCATCTTGCCGTCGTCGTCGCACCAGGCAGTGTAGGCCGCCTGCATCGGCTTCACTTTGGTGATGTCGCGCGTCAGCAGGAAGTTCATGAACTTCGCCGCGTCGGCGCCACGGATCGAGTACTTGATCAGCGGCGAGACGTCGTAGAGCGTGCACCCCGTCCGGACCGCGAAATACTCGGCCGAGACGGAATCGAAGAAGGCCGGCGAGTAGGTGCCCATCCAACGGATCCAGCCGTTGCCGTGCATCAGCGCTTCCATGGGTTCATGGAACGGCG
>JAYSFH010000628.1:0-2672 GCA_041913405.1 Dongia sp.
TGACGCTCGGCCGGCGGCAGGGCTTTCAGCCGCGACTCGACCGTCAAATCGGTGAGCTCGCCCGGATCCAGTGAATCCGACGCGCTGTCGCGCACACCGGTCCGCGTCAGCACCTCATGAAATAGGGAGAAGATCTGCACCCGCGCGTCCGGGCTGGCTTTGACCCGGCCGGGTTCCTGGACCAGGGTCTCCAGGCAGATCCGGACGTAGGTGTCGCCGACGCCCTGGTCGCCCACCAGGGCCCGCGCATAGCGGCGGAGGTACGGAATGATGGTGAGAAGCTGCTCGGTGACGTCTGACATGCTGATCCCTTTTGGCCCCGAAATGATGGCTTCGACTGCAAATGGTCGATTGTTGCGTATTTTTTCCCGTGGCCAAGGAACCCCAGACCACAGGCAGGGTTCCCTGATGTGTGAAATATACGATAATTCGCAACCTTTCGCGGTCGGTGTCCTTAATACATCCGGGACCGGTATCCCGGTGCGTATGAAACGACCGGCCGTCGGGGCGATTGGACAATGGCATTCCAGAATACGGCGGCGCCGTCAGGCGGGCTGTCGGGGCGAGATTGGATGATCGACAAGAAAGATGAGTCGATGAAGGCACGGCCTGAAAAGCAGGCATCGGAAGGTGCAATGGACGTCCCTCAGGGAAGTAAGGTTAATCCCAACGCGAAGGCACCCCCGGTGCAGGATCGTTGGTTCGATACCCAATTGAGCCGGATGTACGCCGACCTCGCTTCCGAGCCGGTGCCGAAGGAAATGTTGAGCCTGCTCGACAAGCTGAAATCCAACAAGTCCCAGTAAGCAGCGGCCAGTGAACAGCGGATGGGGTGTCGAGGTGCAAGCCTCTATCGGTCCGATGCCAGCGACGTCGGAATTTAAACCGGCGATGCCGGCCAAAGGTGAGGTACGAATGGGTCAGCCGACTTTCGAGGAAATGTCGACGGAGATGCGCACCGCTTTGCTTGAGGCGGTTCCGCATCTCCGCGCCTTCGCCCGATCGCTGACGCGCAACCGCGACCAGGCGGACGATCTGGTCAACGATACGATCGTGCGCGCGATCGCGGCTTCCAATCAGTTCACGCCGGGCACCAATTTCCGCGCCTGGGTGTTCACCATCCTGCGCAATCTCTTCTACAACCAGGGCCGCCGCGGCAAATCCCGCTTCACCTCGATCGACGACCTGACGGTGGACGAGCCGTCGGAGAGCGCGACCCAAGAGGCGAGCCTGGAATTCTGCGACTTCCGCCGTGCCTTCTGGCAGTTGCCGGAGCATCATCGCGAAGCGCTGATCCTGGTCGGCGCCAGCGGCCTCAACTACGAGGACGCGGCAAAGATCTGCGGCTGCCAGGTCGGCACCATGAAGAGCCGTGTCAGCCGGGCCCGCGCCGAGCTCCGTCGCATGATCGACGACGACGCCATCGTCTCGAAGCGCGGCGACACCAAGCCGATCACCGGCAAGGATCCGTTCGACCTGATCCAGCAGGACCGCGACGCCCCGCTGCGGGTGAAGGGCTAGCTGTACACAGCTCCTTGAGTTCTCAGCCCCGATAATGCTATTCCTCCGACGCGCCCAAGGGGTCAGCTAGGGCGCGCGATCGGGGGAGTGCATCGGCTTGGCGAAGGTCATCACGCAGTTTCCGCGCAAGGTCCGGGTGGTCGAGAATGTTTTCATTCCGATGCCGGATGGGATACAGCTCGCGGCCAAGCTCTGGCTGCCGGAAGACGCCGAGGCCGACCCGGTTCCCGCCATCCTGGAATACGTCCCCTACCGCAAGCGCGACGGCACGCGCACCTACGACCAGGGCTCGCACGCCTACTGGGCCGGGCATGGCTATGCCTGCCTGCGCCTCGACATCCGCGGCAGCGGCGACAGCGAAGGCCTGATCGACGACGAATACACGCCGCAGGAGCAGCAGGACGGCGTCGCCGCGATCGCCTGGATCGCAGCGCAGAAATGGTGCAGCGGCAATGTCGGCATGGTCGGCATCTCCTGGGGCGGCTTTAACGGCCTGCAGATCGCGGCGCTGCAGCCGCCGGCGCTGAAGACCATCATCACCGTGGGCTCGACCGACGATCGCTATGCGACCGACATCCATTGGGTCGGCGGCTGCCTCTCCAAGGATAACTTCGACTGGTCCGCCACCATGATGGCGAACAACGACCTGCCGCCCGATCCGGAAATCGTCGGCGAGAAATGGCGCGCGATGTGGGACGCGCGCATGAAGCACAATTCACCCTGGATTCTCACCTGGCTGAAGCACCAGCGCCGCGACGACTACTGGAAGCAGGGCTCGGTCTGCGAGGATTTCTCCAAGATCAAGATCCCGGTCTATGCCGTGAACGGCTGGGCCGACAACTACTCGGAATCGATCCCGCGTCTGCTCGCCGGCCTGGACGTCCCGTGCAAAGGCTTGATCGGCCCCTGGGCGCATTCCTACCCGCATCATGCGACGGTCAAGCCTGAGATCGGCTGGTTGCAGGAATCGTTGCGCTGGTGGGACCAGTGGCTGAAGGGCAAGCAGACCGGCATCATGGACGAGCCCCGCTATCGCGTCTGGATGCAGGAGAGTCTGCCGCCGAAGACCTGCTACCACGAGCGCCCGGGCCGCTGGGTCGCCGAGCCGCATTGGCTTTCCCAGAACATCGTCTGGCGGAAGCTGCATCTCA
>JAYSFH010000629.1:0-2672 GCA_041913405.1 Dongia sp.
CCCAGTTCTCACGCTGAAGAAAGCCGGCCGGGGTACCCCCCGGCCGGACATCTGCGCCGGCGTTCGGCATCGAGCGGGCTTAGTTGCCCGGCGTCCCGAGCGCCAAGGCCTGAGCCTTGATCTGGCTGTCGCGGCCGAAATCCTCGGTCACTTCCTCCCAGCCAGCCTCGATGTTCTTCAGGGCCTCGTCCACGGTGATCTCGCCGGCGAGATAGCGGGCGAGCTCGGTGTCGAGAATGACCCCGGTGTACTTCTGCGCACCCGGGATCTTCATGTCGGAGGCCATGTTGGGGTTGTTGAGAGCGCCGTTGATGGCGCCCAGGTAGTTTTCCGCCAGGTCCTTCGGCATGCCGGCCTTGACCCAGAGATCGGTGCTGGCCAGCTGCGAGAGACGATACGGATTGTAGCCGGTCTTGCCGATCGTCACGTCGACGTTCGATTCGGCCGCCTGGTTCATGTAGGAGAGGAAGGCATAGGCCGCGTCCTTCTTCTTCTGGTCGATCTTGGCGTTGATCGCGCCGGCCCACCCGCCGAAGGCGGCGAACGGCGCATAGTTGATGCCGTCGATCGCATAGGGCGCGCTTTCCTTGGTCACCGGCACCAGCTTGCCGGTGGCGCGGTCGAGCACCTCCTTGGAGCCGACGGCGCCGACCGCGTAGATCAGGCCCTTGACCTTGTCGGCATCGGCTTCGAGCTGCAGCGTGCCGGGATCGCCCCACTCGATCAACAGACCGCAGCGACCGGCCTTGAACAGGGCGCGGGTATCGCCGATGTCCATGTTGAGCTCTTCCGGCGGGCCGTACTTGCCGGTTTCCTTGTAGATCTCGAAGGCCTTCTTCCAGGCCTCGTTGTTGATGATCGGCTTCATGGTCGCGGCATCGAAGTGGAAGCCCTGGGCCGTGCCCTGGGTCTGCACATAGGACGCGGCGACGGTCTGGATGGCGAAGTAGGACTGCGCGTTGCGCTTCTTGAAGATGCAGGAGCCGTAGTCCGGGGTGCCGTCGCCGTTCATGTCCTGGCCGTGGATCTTGGACGCCACCGCGAGATAGTCGTCCCAGGTCTTCGGCGGCTGCAGGCCGGCCTTCTCCAGCACGTCCTTGCGGTAGTAGACCATCTGGAAATCGCCATCGACCATCAGCAGCTTGGTCTTGCCGCCGATCTTCTGGCCGAAGTCGCGGAAGTACGGGGCGATGTCGTTGAGATCGATCTTCGCGTCCTTCTCGACGTAGGGCGTGAGGTCCTCGAGCAGACCCGCCGCATCGAGTTCCACGCCCCAGCCGGCGGCAAACACGCCGACGTCGATCGCGTTGGTGCCCGTCGACCAGTCGTTCTGGATCTTCGGGAAGATCTCGGCGAACGGCACTTCCGTGACGACGATCTTGGCGCCCGTCTTGGCTTCGAACTCCTTACCGCGCTCCGCGAGCGGCCCGGCAATGACATAGCCCGGGCGGGTGAGGATATTGACGGTGACCCCATCGAACTCGCCGGCGGTCGAGACACCCGAAAATGCGCCGAGAGCGACGGCGGCGGAAAGCGCGCACACTGACCTCTTGTAAGATGCCATTTACATTCCTCCCTTGCTTTTCTTAGCCGGTCCGCTTCGCGGCATCCGGAACATCGGGATTCTACAGTGCGTCTGCGCCGAAACGCCAGTGTGTAACCGGGGATCTCCGGCCGGTCGCACCTCGGTTTTTTCTGGCGAAAAAAACTCCCGGCCGCGTTTGGCCACGCGCCGGGCTGGTTTAGGGAGGCGCCTGGGCCCGCACCCGCGCCGGTTGCGCCGCCAAGGCCGGCCGGCCGGCCGGAACGGGTCACGTGCCGGCCAGATCCTTGGGAATCAGATAGCGCGCGGCAATCAGCACCAGCACCGTGGTCAGCGCCAGGATGATGGCCACCAGCGCATTGATGTCCGGCGTGAAGCCCAGCCGCATCATGGCCCAGAGCCGCAACGGCAGCGTGTTCTGCGTCCCGGTCACGAGGAGCGTAATCATCGTCTCGTCGAAGGAGAGCGCGAAGGCAAGGATACCCGCGCCGATCAGGGCGCTCTTCAGGTTCGGCAGCAGCACGTAGAAGAAGGTCTGCGGCGCGCTGGCGCCGAGATCATAGGACGCCTCGATCATGCTGAAGCCGATCCCCTGCAGCCGCACCAGGATGGTGCGATAGACCAGGGCCAGCACAAAGACGGTATGCCCGACGATGATGGTCAGCATCGACCGGTCAATCGAGACTTCCCGGAAGAAGATCAGCAGCGACAGCCCGGTGATGATGGGCGGCATCAGGAACGGCAGGAAGACGACGAATTGCAGGAGGGACCGCAGCCGCGACTTGCCGCTGTTGCAGTGAAGCGCGATTCCGGTGCCGAGCACCAGCGAGGCCGCGACCGCCGACAGCCCGACGATGACGGTGTTCTCCACCGCCTCGATCACGCCGTCATTCTCGGTGAGCTTCGCATAGGCATCGAAGTTCATCTGGCTCCAATCGACCGAGCCGTATTTGACCGTGAAGAAGGAGGTGACGATCGGGATGAAGATCGGCCCGTACAGCAGCACGAAGACCAGCAGGGTGACCAGCGAGAGCAGCAATGTCGCGAGCGGATGACGCCTCATCGCCGCACCGCGGCTTTCCCGCCCCCGAACCAGGCGCCCGCGGCGATGGCGACCATCACCAGCGCG
>JAYSFH010000630.1:0-2667 GCA_041913405.1 Dongia sp.
GTGCGGCCGATTTAATGCCGGTTCTCAACCTTTCGGAGTCCCATGTCTCTCGGCCCTTGGCTTTTCACCCGTTTGCACGGCGCGCTGGTCGGGACGGATGCTTACGGCAACCGCTACTACATCGACCGCCGCACCAAGGGCGAGAAGCGGGAGCGCCGCTGGGTCCTGTACAAGGGCGCACCCGAGGCCAGCAAGGTTCCGCCGGAGTGGCATGCCTGGCTGCATTCGAACCTGGCCGAGCCGCCGGTGCAGGGCAGCGCGCCGAAGGCCTGGCAGAAGCCGCATATTCCGAATTTGACCGGCACCGGCCAGGCCTATCTGCCGCCGGGCCATACCTTGATGGGCGGCCACCGCGCCAAGGCGACCGGCGACTACGAGCCCTGGACGCCCGCCTGATCTGAATCTGAGATAGGTCGAGCAGCGCCGATCCGGGGTGAGGCGGCGCGCTCTTGATGGGGAGAGCGATCGAGATGCAGCGCAATGTGCTGGAAACCGTGATGGGCGCCGTGGTGCTGCTGGCCGCGGCGGCCTTCCTGTTCATCGTCTACAACGCTTCCGGCGTGAAGGCGGAGAGCGGCGGCTACCATCTGATCATGCGCCTCGACCAGGGCGGCTCGATCACCCCGGGCACCGACGTGCGCGCCGCCGGCGTCAAGGTCGGCAGTGTGGTGAAGCAGGAATTCGATGCCAAGAATTTCCAGGCGGTGATCACCCTCGACATCGCCGGCGACGTCCAGCTCGACACCGAAACCTCCGCGAATGTCGACCAGGACGGCCTGCTCGGAAATCCTTACGTCAACCTGCAGCTCGGCGGCGGCGACGGATTCCTCAAGGACGGCGACACCTTCCGCTACGCGACTGGCGCGCTCAGCCTCAACAAGATTATCGGCATGGCGCTGTCCGGCGGCGACAAGAAGAGCGAAGACCAGGTCCAATAGGGGATATCCCGGGCTCTTGTCGGAGCCCCGACCGCTGCTAACATAAGAGCCATGGCCGCAAGCGAGACCGACGATAAGGACTTCTCCCCGCCGACCTGGAAGCAGCCGGACGGCAAGCCGGTCTCTTGCCTTGAAAAGATCAAAGTCTTGAACCAGAACCTCGAGGAGATCCGCGGTCTCGCCCAGGACGCCCTGGAAGACGCGGTCTTGATGGGTTGCGACGAGGCGCAGATCCGCGCCGTGTTCAACGACATGCTCGAAGGCCTGAAGAACCCCTACCGAAAGCCGAAATGAGTTTCACCCGGATCTCTCTCGCGGCGGCGACGCTGGCGCTGCTGTCCTCTCCGGCTGCCGCGATTCCCATGGACACCGTGCTGCTGCAGGGCCTGGACAAGATCACGGCCCGGGTCTCGGAGATCAAGGTCCCCGTCGGCGGCACCGTCACCTTCGGCGCGCTGCAGATCACCGCGCGGGCCTGCGACAAGCATCCGCCGGAAGAGGCGCCGGAAGCCGCCGCCTTCCTCGAAGTGGTCGAGGTGAAGCCGGACGAGAAGCCGGTGCAGCGCTTCTCGGGCTGGATGTTCGCATCGAGCCCGGCGCTCTCGGCCCTGGAGCACCCGGTCTATGACCTGATCGTGCTCGACTGCGTGAACGCCGACGGCAGCACCGGCGAACCGCCGCCCGCCGCCGATCCCGACGCCGCGCCTGCCGGGGACAAGAAGCCGGCCGCGCCCGCGGAACCCGCGCCGCAGTAGCCGCTACTTCTTCCCGATCAGCGCGTCGAGCGTTTCCGGATCCATTTCGATCGAGAAATGCGCCTGTCGCGCCAGGGCCGAGGTCAGGCGCTTGCGGTAATCCTCGCGCGGGATCTCCAGCGCGCCGAAGCCGGAGAGATGCTTGGTGACGAACTGGGTGTCCAAGAGGCCGTAATTGCCCTGGCGCAGCCTCGCCACCAGATGCACCAGCGCCACCTTGCTGGCATCGGTCGCGGTCGAGAACATGCTCTCGCCGAAGAAGGCGCCGCCGAGGCTGATGCCGTAAAGCCCGCCGACCAGCTTGCCGTCGGCCCAGGTCTCGACGCTGTGGGCATGGCCCATGCGGTAGAGCTGGCAGCAGAGATCGAAGATGGTCTGGTTGATCCAGGTCTGGCGGCGGCCGGGTGCGGGTGCTGCGCAGGCCTCGATCACCGCCTCGAAATGGGTGTCGCAGGTGACGGTGAAGGGCCCGTTGCGGACGGTCTTCCGCAGGCTGTGCGAGACATGAAAGGAATCCAGCGGGATGATGCCGCGTGCCTCGGGATCGATCCAGTAGAGCTCCGGATCGTTGCGCGCCTCCGCCATCGGGAAAATTCCGATCGCATAAGCGCGGAGCAGCATCTCCGCGGTGATCTTGGCCGGCTTCGCCCTGTTCGACATTGATTCCGGTCGCTGCCCACGCCATTCGGTTCCGGCAAGGCTAACACCGCCATGCGCCCGATGGCCACCCGGAATGAGTCGATTTCCCTCCCGAATCACACAGGTTTGACAGCGGGATGTGACGACTCGCCGGCATTGTGCGGCAGTCGCTCAATTTCGATACAAATCGCGTGCCGGCGTCTCGTTGGGTAAGCGCGCCGGCTCAAATCTCGCCGGCGACGAACTTTTCCAGCCAGCGGATGTCGTAGGCGCCGTTGATGAAATCGGGCGCCGCGATGATGCGGCTGTGCAGCGGCGTGTTGGTCTTGATGCCG
>JAYSFH010000631.1:0-2666 GCA_041913405.1 Dongia sp.
ATCTCGTCGACATCATGAACAGCGGCCCGATCAAGGGCGTGCTCAACGCGATCGCCAAGCGGCGCAATGTCGGCCAGGGCGTCACTGAGCTGCTGGTCAACCGCGCCATCGCGACACCCGGCGAAGAATCCGCCGTTGCCGACCTGCTCGCCAATGAGACGGCGAAGATCGGCGACGGCACGATGCACAAGATCATCGACGTCGCCCCCGGCTACGACGGCTGGCATGGCCCGCTTGCCGCGCGCAAGGACCTGACCTCCGACCACATGCGCCGGGTCGCGTCGATCGAATCCGACGCGATCGCCGAGGCCATGTCGGCGCGCAACGATCTCGACGATGCGGCGATGGCGGCGCTTTCTCACATGGTCGCGCGCCGGATGGCCGAGCTCACCACCACGCGCGAAGTGGAAGCGCCGGTGGTGAAGCCGGCCGCCGACAAGTTCCTGACCACGATGATGAAGAGCGGCAAGGTCGGCCCGGTGGGTGCCGCGATCTCGCTGCGTGCCGGTATCCCGACCGACATCACGATGCGGATCCTCACCTCCAAGAACCCGAAGGCGCTGCTGGCGCTGGCCTGGAAGGCCGGCCTCACCGCCGCGCAGGCGCAGTCGCTGCAGACCAGCGTCGGCGGCATCTCGCCGCAAACCGCGCTCGCACCGACGATGAGCGGCGGCTATCCGATCGCCCTTGCCGACATGGAATGGCAGCTCGGGCTCTATCTCGGGAACGGCAACTAGGAGTCTTCGTCCGGCTTGGCCGCCGCTTCGGCGCGGGCGCGCAGCATCTCGCGGACCTTGCGTTTGAGTTCCGGGTCGGCTTCCGGCACCGGCGTGGACTGCAGCGGTTGGGGCCGCTCGAGGCCGCCGAAGCCGAACTTGGCGCCCTGACGGTCTTCTTCCTCCGCCGCCACCGCCTCCTGATGCTGGACCGGAACCTCGATCGGGACGTGCAGCCGCTCATGGTCCGCGCGGTAGCGCTCCTCGGCGATGACCAGCGCGCTCCTGGGATCCTGGGGCGGCAGCGCCTCGGGTGCGGGCGGTTGCGGCTCCAGCGCCGCCTCATAGACGGTGACGGAATCCAGCGCGCCCTCGACCGCATCGTCGCGCAACGGGTACCAGGGAGACTTCCGTTCGGGGCTGGCGGCCGCCGCCGGATCCTGCATCTCGATCATGATGTCCCGGGTCGCGCGATCCAGCGCTGCGGCGAAGCGCTCGGCCTCGGCGTCGCTGCGCGAGATCCCGGCGGCATAGCGTTTGAAATTCAGCTTGCAGAAGGCGAGATAGGATTCGCGCTGGACTTCCGGCTTGGCCAAGGCGGCCCGCGCGTGCTCCCGCGCAAAGCCGAGCAACCGCTGCACTTCATTCTGATCTGGCATTCTGATCGACAGCGTCTTCGCGCCCTTGCGCCGATTAAATCCCCTAGATAACGATCGTCGCCCGGTTTTCCAACGGCGCCAATCCCCCTAAACTTAACGCAGATTGTCGCGCCCCTCCGGACTGATTGCGCCGGTTCGGCGCATGAGACAAGGAGGAACGTGGTGAACAGCGCCCCCCTGACCAGGTTAACGACATACCTCGAGCCGACGCAGGAAGCCGGCCGGGCCTTCTGGCAGCGGGGCATTGCCGGGCCGGTGGTGATGCTGAACCTGTTGCGCTTCCGCGAGATTGCCGACTATTCGACCCATCCGGCGCTGGCGCCGGCGGCGCCGATCAGCGGCGAAGCGGCCTTCGAGCGCTATGTCGCGCACACCCTGCCTTACCTGAAGGAAAGCGGCGGGGAGCTGCTGTTCCTCGGCGCAGGAGGAGGGTTCCTGATCGGCCCCGCCGAGGAGCGCTGGGACCGCGCCATGCTGGTCCGCCAGAGCAGCGTCCAATCCTTCATGGCCTTCGCCACTCATGCGGGCTATCTGGCCGGCCTCGGTCACCGCACCGCGGCGCTGGAAGACTCCCGCCTCTTGCCGCTGGCGGAACTGCCGGTGTGAGCCTTGCCGAGCCCGGTCAGACAGGGTAGGCCTCTCCGGGGATTTCGGGGTCGGCCATGAAGCTTCTCTTGATCGGTCTGGGCGCGCTGACCGGGGCGGTCCTGGATGCGGTCGCCCGCGACGGACGCTTCGCCCATATCGTGCTCGCCGCCCGCGATGCCGAGCGCGGCCGGGCGAAGGTCCTGGCGGCGCGGGTCGGCGCGGCGCTCGAGGGCGAGTTCCCGCGGATCGAGTTCGTGCCCTTCGACTTCAACACCGCGGCGGCGCCGGAGACGCTGAAGAAGATCGCGCCCGATGTCGCCTTCGCCGCGCCCACGTTGCTGTCGCGCCGGCGCATCCGCGCCGCCGATCCCAAGATCCGCGCGTTACCTTCCGGGATCTGGCTGGCCTGCCACCTGGCACCGATGCTGCGTCTGCGCGAGTGCTGGACCAAGTCCGGCCTGAGCGCGCCTTGGGTCGCGGCCAGCGAGCCGGACCTGGTCAACGCGATTCTGCATCTGACCGGTGCCGGGCCGACCGCCGGCAGCGGCGGCATCGCGACCTGCGTCCCGCGCATCCGCTTTCTCGCCGCGCAGCAGGCCAAGGCGCCGGTGCAGGAGATCACGGTGCGGCTTGTCGCCGGCGCATCGCTCGCCGATTGTCTGGCGGGTGAGGGCAATGCGAAGGAACTGCCGCCCTTCCTGCT
>JAYSFH010000632.1:0-1572 GCA_041913405.1 Dongia sp.
GCGCGCGCGGCGGTCGGCAGCAATATCGAGGCGCTCTATGCCGATCTCTTTCGTGCCGTGCCGGCGGACGGGCTGGTCCTCGATGCATCGCCGGAACTGGTCGCTTTCGATGCCGATGCGGCCGGCCAGCCTTCCTCGACCCGCTGGGACCTGTCGGCACGCCGCAAGGCCGCCGGTCCCGACGCCGCGGAATGGCAGGCCTATCGCGCCGCGGTATCGATCGCGCCGAGTTTGCGATTGATGCTGACGGTCAGGAATGCCGTACCGCAAACCCGCTGGCCGGCGCCCCTCGCCGATGTCCTGCTGCTGCCGGCCGGGGCGGATCCGGCGCAGCTCGGCGCGGCGCATTGGTTCGAGCCGCGGCAGAGCGGCCGCGTGGCGCTGACTCTCCCCGCGGAATCGCCGGCCGCAGCGATGCGGGCGGCGCAGGCGCAAGGCGCCACGGCTTTCGCGCTCTGTCCGGGCGACACCTTTCTGGAAGACCCGGTGCTGCTTTCGCGCAGCTTCTCCGTGGCCAGTTACCCGTTGAAACCATGAACAACGATGCGGTCACCTGGATCCTGCTGGCGATCCCCGCCTTCTGTTTCGGCTATCCCTTCGTGATGGCCTGGTACTGGATGGCCGGCGGCGCGATCTTTCACTGGGTCCGGGACCGACGCCTGCCGCCGCTCGACCAGCCGCCGGCGCTCGAGCATTGGCCGGGGATCTCGATCCTGGTGCCCTGCTACAACGAGGCGGACAACGCCGAGGAAACCCTGGGCGCGGCGCTCGCGGTCGACTATCCGGATTTCGAGGTCATCGCGATCAATGACGGCAGCCGCGACAACACCGCGGAAATCCTGAACGCGATCGCCGCGCGCAACCCGCGCCTGCGGGTGGTCCATCTGGTCAAGAACCAGGGCAAGGCAACGGCGATGATCGCCGGCGCTGCCCTGGCCAAGCACGAGATCCTGGTCGGGATCGACGGCGATGCGCTGCTCGATCCCCATGCGCTGCGCTGGATGGCGCATACCTTCCAGCGCGCCGATCTCGGCGCCTTGACCGGCAATCCGCGGATCCGCAACCGAACCTCGATCCTCGGCAAGCTGCAGGTCGGCGAGTTCTCCGCGACCGTCGGCCTGATCAAGCGGGCCCAGGCGATCTACGGCCAGCTCTTCACCATCTCCGGCGTCATCTGCGGGTTTCGCAAGCGCGCGCTGGCCGATGCCGGCTGGTGGTCGCCGCGGACACTGACCGAGGATGTCGACGTCACCTGGCGCATCCAGCTGGCCGGCTGGCGGATCTCCTACGATCCGAACGCGGTCTGCTGGATCTTGATGCCGGAAACCCTGCGCGGGCTCTGGCGCCAGCGCCTGCGCTGGGCGATGGGCGGAACGCAGATGATGCTGGACTTCTTCGGTCCGCTGAGCCGCGGCCGTTCGCTGCGCATGCTGCCGGTCTACGGCAACTATGTGCTCAGCGTGATCTGGTCCTATGCGATCATGCTCGGCATTGCACTGAACCTGCTGCAAGTGGCGGGTGTGACGATGATCCAGCACGCTCCTGCGTTCAGCCTCATTCCGGCCTGGTGGG
>JAYSFH010000632.1:1582-2664 GCA_041913405.1 Dongia sp.
GGCCTTGAGTCATTTGCTGGAGCGTCGCTTCGAGAAGCAGATGATGCAGGGGATCTTCTGGGTGATCTGGTACCCGATGGCCTTCTGGGTGATCAGCGCCACCACCACGGTCTGCGCACTGCCGATGACGTTGCTCCGCCCCCGCACCGCGCGCACCACCTGGGTCAGCCCGGATCGGGGGCTGCGATGAAGCCCGGCCCCCGGAAGACAACCTGGCCGCCCCTCATCACCGATGCCGCCCGGCCACACTGGATCCTCTGGCGCGATCGCGTTCTGACCTTGCTGGTCTGGCTGTTGTTCGCCGCTCTGTTCATCGAACAGAGCATCGCCTTCGCGGAACGGATTTCGCTCTACCGCGCCGACCCGCATGGCGACTGGGATTTCCTGCTGCGTCCGTTCTTCATCACGGCCGGAATCCTGGTGCTCTGGCTCGTGCTGTCCGGCATGGGCACCTATCGCAGGGCTTTGCGCCACCGGCAGAAGCCTCCGCCCCCGCCATTGGCGCTCGCCGAGGAGGCGGCGCACCTCGGCGTCACATCCGATGAACTGTTGGCAGCACGCCAAGAGCAGGTCATCGCGGTGACGATCTCACCGGACGGCCGGTTCCGTTTCGACGCCGCGGGTCCTATTTGTACGGCAGCTGCTGGCGGCAAAGATCGGCCAGGGCAGCTTCCTCAGGGTCGCTGAGTTCCTGCCCGTTGTAGTAGACCCGATTGCCGTGGACCGTGACCGTGCCGACCTGGGCGTCGCCCTGAAACAGCACCGAGTTGGCGGGGATGCCGTATTTGTCCTGGAGATCGACCTCGAGCGGGATGACGATCGTTTCCGGGAGCTTCAGGTTGTAGCCGCCATTGAGGTCGGCCGGGACCACGGTTTCGCCATGGGCATTGACCCCGGGCTGGTATTCGACGCCCGGCGGCTGCTGGTATTCGACGATGCGGTCGCAGTCCTGACGGGTGACGGCGACGGAACTCTCCGCCAGGGCAGGCCCGGCAGCCAGGATCAGCGCGATGGTTAACGCGGTGCGGCGGAAGTCCATGGCGCTAAGATGAGCGCTTCCACCCAGGGAATCAATCAGACCC
>JAYSFH010000633.1:0-2663 GCA_041913405.1 Dongia sp.
TGGATGCCCATGGTGAGCGCGGTGAAGGAGAAGTTGTGCTCGCCGTTGTCATAGTCGAGGACCTTGCCCTTGTATTGCGGGTCCCAGAGCACATCCATCGAGGTCGGCGGGGTCTTCACTTCATCGGTGTTGTAGATGATGCCGATGGAGTCGAAGCAGAACGGGATGGCATAGAGCTGGCCGTCCCGCATCACGCCCTTCACCTTGGAGAGGTCGTTGAAGATCGGCAGCTGGTTGGCCTTCTGGTTCGGGACTTTCGAGAGGTCGATCGGCTGCACCAGCTTGGCGTCGATATAGCGCTGGAGCTGGCCGGTGTTAACGGCGATCACGTCGAAATCCTTGCCTTCGGAGCCCTTGATCTTGGCCCAGATCTCGTCGTCGCTGCCGATGAAGACGACCTTCACGTCGGCGCCGCTTTCCTTCTCGAACGCCTTCACCCAGTCGTCGTCGGCATAGCCCTGCCAGGCCAGCACGCGCAGTTCCTTCGCCATGGCCCCGGAGGTCCAGGACGCCGCGAGGACCGCCGCCGCAAAGACCGGCAGTGCGCCGCGGATCACCGATTTCAGCATGTTCATGTCTCCTTCCCTGTTTATCGTTATCGCCGCCCTTCTTAGAGCGGAGTCACCGTCACCAAGCCCTCATCGGGCACCAATTCCATCCGGTTGCGCAAGGGCTGACCGAAAGCCGGCACGTCGATCTCGAACGTGTCGCCGACCTTTGTCTTCACCCCGGCGCCGTAGCTCAAGACCGCCGCCCCCATGAAATAGGCGTGGAGGTCGCCCGGCCTCCGGAACATGCGATAGCGGAAGTGGAAATGCTCCAGGTTCGCGATCGAATGCGACATGTTGGCCTCGCCGAGCAGCACGTCCTCCTGCCACAGCACCTTGCCGTCGCGGATGATCCGCGAATGCCCGCGGATGTCCTGCGGCAGGTCGCCGATCATCAGCTCCGGCCCGAGCGAGCAGGCGCGGAGCTTCGAATGCTGGGTGTAGAGATAGTTCTGCGCCTCGGTCACGTGATCGGAGAACTCGTTGCCGAGGGTAAAGCCGATCCGGCGCGGCCGTCCATCCTGGTCCACCAGATAGATCCCGACCACCTCCGGCTCCTCGGCGCCGGCCAGCGCGAAGCCGGGCAGCGGCATCGGCGCTTCCGGCGCCACGATCTCGGTGCCGACGCCCTTGTAGAACCATTCCGGCTGGACGCCGATCTGGCCTGCCCCGGGCTTGCCGCCCTTGATCCCCATGCGGAAGATCTTCATCGAATCCGATTCCGGAGCGTTCGATCCGTGGGTCGTCACGTGCATCTTGTTGCGCGCATCGGCAGAACCCAAATGCGTCAACCCGGTGCCGGTCAGGAAGAAGCGCGCCGGTTCCGGATGCTCGATCGGCGGCAGCACCTGCCCCGCTTTCAGCATCGCCAGATAGTCCACCGTCTCCGGCGCGGCGGCGGCCTGCACCAGGGCGGCGAGCTGCTTCTTCTGCGCGATCGCCGCCTTGGCGAGATCGAACACCGTCGCGAAGCCTTTCAGCGGATGCGCATGCGTGCCATCCGCCGCGACCAGGCCGACAGCCCGGGAACCATCGGCCTGCTTGTACTGGATCAGCCGAAGATTGCTCATACCCAACCACCATCCACGATGAAATTCTGCGACGAACACATGCGGCTGTCATCGGCCGCGAGAAACAAGGCCATGCGCGCGATGTCCGGCGCGAACAGGCGATCCGGCAGGCATTGCCGCTCGGCAATCTGCTTCTCGCCGGCCTCGTTGAGCCAGAGCTTGACCTGGCGGTCGGTCATCACCCAGCCGGGCAGCATGCAATTGACGCGGATCCGCTCCGGCCCGAACTCGCGGGCCAGCGCGCGCGTCATGCCGGTGATCGCCGCCTTCGAGGTCACATAGGCCGGGCAATCGCCGTCGCCCACCAGCCAGGTGATCGAGCCGAACATGACGATGGCGCCGCCGCCGGCATCGCGCATCATCGGCCGCACCGCCTGCGCGGCGAAGAACTGGTGCCGCACGTTGACCGCCATGCGGTCGTTCCAATAATCGACCGTCACGTCCGCCGTTGCATGCCGGTCGTCATTGCCGGCATTGTTCAAGAGCGCGCGGATCGGCCCCAATTCCTTCCCTGCCCGCGCGATGCAGGCGCGCAGCGCCT
Source organism: Dongia sp. (assembly GCA_041913405.1). Classification (GTDB taxonomy): domain Bacteria; phylum Pseudomonadota; class Alphaproteobacteria; order Dongiales; family Dongiaceae; genus Dongia. The sequence continues at coordinate 2,160 of JAYSFH010000633.1, forward strand.
CGATGTCGCGAAGATCGCAGGGCATGAAGAGCGGCTTCGGATCGCCCTTGGCGGCGATCCGGTCGGCCAGCGCCCTGGACGGCGCCTCGGCGATGTCGACGAAGGCGACCTTCGCGCCCTGGGCGCAGAAATGTTCGACCAGGCTTTCGCCGATGCCGCTGCCGCCGCCGGTCACGAAGACGACCCGGCCCTTGAGGCTCGGATAGACGGCGGGCTGGTCGATCAGCCCTTTTCTTTCATTGCTCAATGCGACTGCCGCGGAATCGCCGCGCCCCTCTGCCCCACCAGGAAATCGAAGTCACAGCCGCGATCCGCCTGCAGCACGTGGTCGACATAAAGCTGCTGATAGCCGCTCTGCATCGCATGCTGCGGCGGCGACCAATCCTTGCGCCGCGCCTCGAGCTGCTCTCGCCCGACCTCGAGCTCGAGGCGTCGCCCCGCGACATCGAGCTCGATCCAATCGCCGTCCTTGACCAGCGCCAGCGGCCCGCCGACCGCCGCTTC
>JAYSFH010000634.1:0-2655 GCA_041913405.1 Dongia sp.
GAAAAAATATTGCAAATTCCAAGCTGAATTTTCCAAAAGCACGCCACGCATTCTGGGACGGAAAACATGCTCGAAATCGCTCTGATCGGCGCCGGCCGGATCGGCCAGATCCACGGCCGCAACATCGCCGCACATCCCGGCGCCAAGCTGCGCTGGGTGACCGACGTCAACGCCGACGCCGCCGGCAAGCTCGCCTCGGCGCTCGGTGCCCAGAGCGGCACCGACGCGAAGAAGGCGATCGAGGATCCGGCGGTCAAAGCCGTTGCGATCTGCAGCTCGACCGACACCCATGCCGAGATGATCGAGCTCGCCGCCAAGGCCGGCAAGGCGATCTTCTGCGAAAAGCCGATCGATCTCTCGCTGGAGCGGGTCGATCAATGCCTGGCCACCGTGCGCAAGGCCGGAGTCACCATGATGATCGGCTTCAACCGCCGCTTCGACGCGAGCTTCGCCGCTTTGCACGAGGGCGTACGCAGCGGCAAGATCGGCAAGCTCGAGACCCTGATCGTCACCAGCCGCGATCCCGGCCCGCCGCCGATCGGCTATATCAAGGTCTCCGGCGGCTTGTTCCGCGACATGATGATCCACGATTTCGACATCGTGACCTGGATCCTCGGCGAGATGCCGACCGAGGTCTATGCCACCGCTTCCAACCTGGTCGATCCGGAGATCGGCAAGGCCGGCGACATCGACACCGCCATGGTGGTGCTGAAGACCAAGAGCGGCGCCATCGCCCAGATCAGCAACAGCCGCCGCGCGGTCTACGGCTACGACCAGCGGATCGAGGCCTTCGGCTCCAAGGGCATGCTGCAGGCGGGAAACCAGGTCGCCAACACGGTCACCTTCTCCGGCGAGCCCGGTGTCATCGGCGAGAAGCCGCTGCACTTCTTCCTGGAGCGCTACGACGCCGCCTATCGCACGGAACTGCAGCATTTCATCGACTGCGTCCTCGGCAAGGCCAAGCCCGCGACCAGCATCGAGGACGGCCGCAACGCCCTGGCGCTGGCAGAAGCGGCGGTGCAATCGCTGAAGAGCGGCCAGCCGGTGAAGGTGTAACGCGATACTTCCCCCCACCCCGGCCCTCCCCCGAAGACCGGGGAGGGGGTAAAATTATGCCCAACCCCCCCATCGGGGGAGGGTTAGGGTGGGGGGACGAGTCACCGCAAGGGGAGCGAAAAATGAAGATCGGCATGATCACCGACAGTCTCGGCAACCTCTCCTTTGAAAAGATGCTGAAGGCGAGCGCCGAGCTCAAGCTCGAGACCCTGGAATTCGCCTGCGGCAACTGGTCCAGCGCCCCGCATATCAAGCTCGACCAGATGCTGGAGAGCGCCCAGGCGCGCAAGGAGTTCAAGGCCAAGGTCAAGGACCACGGCCTGGAGATCGCGGCACTCAACTGCTCCGGCAACCAGCTGGCTCCCGGCGGTTACGGCAAGAAGCACGACGAAGTCGTGCGCAAGACCTTCAAGCTGGCGAAACTTATGGGCATTCCGCGCGTGGTGATGATGTCGGGACTTCCGGGAGGTCCCGGCGACGCCAACCCGAACTGGATCGTCACCGCCTGGCCGCCGGAGGCGACCAAGGCGTTGAACTGGCAATGGGACAAGGTCGCGATCCCCTATTGGAAGAAGCTCTCCAAGCTGGGCAAGGATTGCGGCATCGACAAGATCTGCATCGAGATCCATGGCGGCCAGCTGGTCTACAACACCGAGACCATGGCGAAGCTGCGCGACGCCGCCGGCGACAATGTCGGCGCCAACTACGATCCCAGCCACATGATGTGGATGGGCGGCGAGCCTTTGACCGGCATCCGCAAGCTCGGCGAGGCGATCTTCTACGTCCATGCCAAGGACACGCGGATCGACCGGCAGAACGCCGATCCGAACACACTGCTCGAGACCAAGACCAACGACCGTGTCGCCGACCGCTCCTGGAACTACGTGACCTTGGGCTACGGGCATAACGAAAGCTGGTGGCGCGACTTCATCGCCCTGCTTGCCCAGGTCGGCTACGATGATGTGCTCTCGATCGAGCACGAGGACAATGCGATGTCGCCGATGGAAGGCATGCGCCGCTCGGTTGAGCTACTGGAGCGGGTGATTATCCGCGAGGTCGTGCACTGAGTATCCCGACATCGTCATGCCCGGACTTGATCCGGGCATCTGGCTCCGGTTGGCACGAGATTGCCGGGTCAAGCCCGGCAATGACGGCTAAAATCAGATCGTCCCCTCGAGCTCGGCCAGGTCTTGCAGTTCCTTGTCCCCGGCCATCATGGTCTGCAGTTGGTCGAGGCTGATCTCGGCCTTGGCGAAGGTGCCCATCGTCTTGCCGCGATTGAGGATCGTGAAGCGGTCGCCGACCGCATAGGCATGGCGGACGTTGTGGGTGATGAAGATGACGCCGAGGCCGCGCGCCCGAACCTGGCGGACGTATTTCAGCACCATCGAGGTCTGCGCCACGCCCAAGGCCGAGGTCGGCTCGTCGAGGATCAGCACCTTGGCGCCGAAATAGACCGCCCTGGCAATGGCGACGCATTGCCGCTCGCCGCCGGAAAGCGTGCCCACCGCCTGCTGCGGGTCGCGGATGTCGATGCCGATCTTCTTCATCTCCTCGCGGGTGATGGCGTCGGCGTGCTTCATATCGATGAAGGCGAAG
>JAYSFH010000635.1:0-2654 GCA_041913405.1 Dongia sp.
GCGGGGATGGTGAGGCCCTCCCAGTCGCGGGTAGTCGCCTCGGTGCTGCTGGTCTGGCAGACCTTGCGCCTCGACGCAGCCGGTGCGGCGAAGCTCTTCCCCAGTCATCCCTTCTCGCCGAAGACCACCACCGGGTCGGCAAGCTGGGTTTTCTTCCTCTCCTCGATGACCCACACGGTGATCGGCGTCTTCCTGCCGCTGGCACTGCAGGTGCTGCACGGCGTCGATCCGCTGGTGGCGGGCTACATGACCGCAAGCCTCGCGGTCTCATGGACCGCGGCCTCGATGGCGACCGCGCATCTCCACGGTCGCGCCGCCTCGATCGCGATCATCGCCGGGCAGGTGATGTGCGTGACCGGCCTGGCCGCGCTCGCCTTCGGCATGGAGCAGGTGCCGACCTACGTGATCCCGATGCTGAACGGATTGGTGGGCCTCGGCCTCGGCTGCTCCAACCTGCACGTGACCGCGGCGACGATGCGCCACGCGCGGAAGGGCGAGGAGACGCTGACCGCCTCCTCCATTCCGACGATCCGCTCGCTGGGCATTGCCTTCGGCGCCGCGGGCGCCGGCGTGGTCGCCAACGGCGCCGGCCTCACCGACGCGCTGCTGCCGGCCGATGTGTCGCATGCGGTGCTGACGGTGTTCGGGATCGGCGTGCTGGCGCCGGTCGGTGCGCTGCTCTTCGCCGTCCGCTTCACCAGCCTGCTGGCGGCTAGCCCAAACCCGGCCAAGACCGCGCCAGACTCGGCCGGCGCGACACACTGAGCCACCAGCGCGCGAGACGCCTGGAGGCGGCAATCGCCTTCTGCCCTTCCGGAGTCATCGAGAGATAGGACGCGATCGGCATCAGCGCGATGTCGGCCAGGGTCACCTGCGGCCCGATCAGGAGCTCCGATTTCTCGCCGTCATGGGCGGCGAGCGAGATCTGCTCGATCGCCTGCAGCGCGTCGGTCATCGGCTGCACCGCCTCTTCCACCAGGCGCAGGTCGGTGGCGCTGCCGAGGAAGGGCGCGAACAGCCGCTGGGTCGCGATCTTGCCGATCGCCGCGGGGTAGAGATATTCGCGGATGATGCCCTGGATCTCGACCATCATCGCCCGCGGCCGCGCGGCGGACGGCTGCAGCACCGGGCCTTCGAAACCCTCATCGACATAGCGCAGGATCGACTCGCAATCGAACAGCGCGAAGTCGCCCTCGACCAGTTTCGGCTGTTGGGCGGCGAGATAGCGCAAAAGGTCGGCGAGGCGGAAGCCGCGGGCCCGCAGGATGTCGGGCTCGATCAGGCTGTAGAGGACGCCTTTCTCCTCCAGCGCGACCCGGGCCGCGCAGACGAAGCTGCTGTTCGCCGGGCCATGGAGCTCGATTTCCGCCAATGCGCCTTCCCCTGCTGGTAGGCCGCAAGTTACCGGCCGCGCGGAAAGCCGGTCAACTTTCTTGACCGTGGCCGGCTTGGCCGGCTTATCCTCGCGGCATGAGCTTCGACTTTCTCACGCATTGCCGCCCCGGCATGGTGCTGAAGACCCGCGACCGGCGCGAAGCCCGGATCACCGCGGTCGACCCGGGGACCGGATTGATCTCCGGCGAAGTGCCGATGCTGGGCGAATGTGCCTGGCGGGCCGATGGCCGCTATCACCGGGCACCGGGCGGTGCGGCGGGTCCCTGGGACTTGATGCCTCCGGCGGAAGGCGTCGCAACCGAGCAGCCGCGCGAATCCCTGGCCGCGGCACTGAACGCCGAAGACGGCAATCCCGGCTGCTGCGACTAAACCGCGACAGGCTCGCGCGGCGTGACCTTGACGCTGGGCAGGCCGCGGCGGCGCTGGTCGGGGATCACGATGGTGACCGTGGTGCCGACGCCGACCTCGCTGTCGATGTCGATCGTGCCGCCGTGCAGCTCGCAGATGCCCTTGACGATCGAGAGGCCCAATCCCGTCCCGCGATAACGGCGCGCGATGTCGCTGTCGATCTGGCCGAAGGGCGAGAGCGCCTTCTCGATGTCGGCCGGCGCGATGCCGATGCCGGTATCGGCGACGCTGAACACCGCCGCACCCTCCGCGTTGCGCCGGTAGCGCAGCGTGACGCTGCCCGCCGGCGTGAACTTCACCGCGTTCGAGAGCATGTTGAGCAGGGCGCGGAACACGGCGCGGGCATCGGCCTGGATCACCAGCGGCGTCGCCGGCAGGTCCATCACCAGGTTGAGCCCCTGGAGGCCCGCTTGATGACTGACCTGATGGCCGGCGTCGTCGGCGATGGCCGAGCAGTCGCAGAGCTCGAGCCGCAGCTCGAGCTTGCCGGCCTCGAGCTTCGAGAAGTCGAGGATGTCGTTGATCAGGCTGAGGAGATGCAGGCCGCTCTTGCGGATGTCGCGGATATAGCTGCGGTAGCGCGGGTTCTCGATTGCGCCGTAAAGCTCGACCTCCAGCACCTCGGAGAAGCCGATGACCGCGTTCAAGGGTGTGCGCAGCTCGTGGCTGACATTGGCCAGGAACTCGGACTTCGCGCGGTTGGCGATCACCGCCTCCTCGCGGGCCTCGATCAGCGCCTGCTCGCGCGCCTTCAGGTCGGTGAGGTCGCGGGTGACGCCGATCTGCCCGGCGCCGCCCGGCATCTCGAAGCGACGGGATTCGATGAGGCGGCCCTTGGGCTCGCGGTAGAG
>JAYSFH010000636.1:0-2652 GCA_041913405.1 Dongia sp.
GGGGCGAGGCGGCACGGCATTCCCTTCCTGCTCGATGCCTGCCAGTCGGTCGGCCAGATTGACATCGATGTCAGGAAGATCGGCTGCACCATGCTCTCGGCGACCGGGCGGAAGTACCTGCGCGGGCCGCGCGGCACCGGATTTCTCTATGTGCAACGCGACTGGATCCAGCGCCTGGAGCCGCCCTTCCTCGATCTCCACGCGGCGGAATGGGTGGCCAGGGACCGCTACGAGATCCGCAAGGACGCCCGGCGTTTCGAGAACTGGGAGAGCTATGTCGCGGGCCGGCTCGGGCTGGGTGCCGCGGCGGATTACGCGCTCAAGGTCGGCATGAAGGCGATCGAGGCCGATCTCACCGCGAAAGCGGCGCAGCTCCGGCAGGGCCTGGCGCGGATCCCCGGCGTCACGGTCCATGACATCGGCCGCAAGCAGGGCGGGATCGTCACCTTCACCAAGCAAGGCGCGAGCGCCGGCGCGATCAAGGCGGCCTTGGGCAAGCGCCGCATCAACACCTCGGTCTCGGGTGCCTCCTCGACGCTTTTTGACATGTCGGCCAGGGGTTTACGGGAACTGGTTCGGGCCTCCGTTCATTACGTCAACAGCACGGCGGAACTGGATCGGTTGATCAAGGCCGTCGCCGAAATCTGATCGCCCCGCCCTTGCCTGGGCTCGGGGCGATTCCGAGCCTGGACGGGGAGATGCTGCTGAAATTCGTTCGATTCGTGAATCTGCTGCTGGTCGCGCTGACCCTCGGCATCACCTTCTGCCACGCCCTGGAATATCCGGGAAAGGTGAAGCTGGACGGGCCGGAATGGCTGACCGTGCAGCACAATATCTACGTTGCCTTCGGCGTGGTCGGCGCCATCATCGAGGTGACCGCGATACTCACCACCTGGATCGTGTTCGCGCAGATCCGGACCTGGAAGGCGGCCCGGATCCTTACTCTTCTCGCGGCCCTCTGCGCCACCGCGGCGCTCGGTGTCTGGTTCGGCTGGGTCGATCCGGTCAACACGGCGCTCAACGCCTGGACGCCCGAGACCCTGCCAGACAATTGGCAGAGCTTCCGCGACCGCTGGGAGGCCGGCCATGCGGTCAGCGCGGTCCTGTTCCTGCTGGCCTTCAGCGCCCTGGTGGTGGCAATCTTGACTGAGACAGAAAACCCACAGCGCCGATTCCTGAGTTGAACGGCGCAACATGATTTCCGGAGGCGAGTAGCGAGCAGGGACCAATCACAGCAAGGAGCAGCAATGCGCGTTCTCTTGGTGCACCCGTCGCCGCTGATGTACAGCGAGATCTACCTGCGCTTGGAACCGCTCGGCATGGAGCGGGTGGCCCAGGCGGTACGGATGGCCGGACACGAGGTCCGCATCATCGACCTGCAGACTCACTCCCATCCCGAGCTCTTCGCCGAGATGAAGGCCTTCAAGCCCGAAGCGGTCGGCTTCTCATTGAACTATCTCGCCAACGTTCCAGAGGTCATCGACCTCGCCAAGGCGGTCAAAGGCCGGTTGCCGGATTGCTTCGTCTTCATCGGCGGTCATAGCGGCTCCTTCATCGCCGACGAGCTCTTGGAGCATGGCCGCGGCACCATCGATTGCGTGCTGAAAGGCGAAGGCGAGCTTTCGACCCAGATGCTGTTGAAAGCCATTCCGAAGGACGAGGTCCTGACCGTCCCCGGCGCGGTCACGCGCGCGGGCAAGGGACCGGCGCCGGTGCTGCTGGAGAATCTCGATCTCTACCAGCCGGCGCGCGATCTCCTGAAGCGGCGGCGCAAGTATTTCATCGGCGAGCTCGATCCCTGCGCCTCGATCGAGTTCACCCGCGGCTGCCCCTGGGACTGCGCTTTCTGCAGCGCCTGGACCTTCTATGGCCGGAGCTATCGCAGCGCCACGCCGCAGATGATCGGCGAGGAGCTCGCGTCGATCCAGGAGCCCAATGTCTTTATCGTCGATGACGTCGCCTTCATCCATCCGGAGCATGGCTTTGCGATCGGCCAGGAGATGGAGCGCCGCGGCATCAAGAAGCGCTTCTACCTCGAGACCCGCGCCGACGTGCTCTTGAAGAACAAGGAGGTCTTCGCCTATTGGCGCAAGCTCGGCTTGAAGTACCTGTTTCTCGGCCTCGAGGCGATCGACGCCGAAGGGCTGAAGCTGCACCGGAAGCGCGTCTCGATGGGCACCAACACCGAGGCGCTGGAAGTCGCGCGCGAGATCGGCGTCAGCGTCGCCATCAACCTGATCGCCGATCCTTCCTGGGACAAGGAGCGCTTCGCCATCGTGCGCGAATGGGCGACCAGCATCCCCGACATCGTGCACCTGACCGTGGCGACGCCCTATCCGGGCACGGAGCTGTGGCTGACTGAATCCCGCAAGCTGACCACGCAGGATTACCGCCTGTTCGACATCCAGCACGCGGTGCTGCCGACCACGCTGCCGCTGCACGAGTTCTATAGCGAGCTGGTCGAGACCCAGCGAGTCATCGCCCGCAAGCATCTCGGCACCGCGGTGGTGCGCAAGGCGGCGCCGGAGGCCTGGTGGAGACCTCGGGCGGTTGGCTGGATGCACGGCCGGCGTCGATGCGGGTGGATGCCGCGCGCGGCGCGGCGGGCACTTGGCTGATCGATCCCTACAACGTCAGCATCGGTGTCGGTTC
>JAYSFH010000637.1:0-2644 GCA_041913405.1 Dongia sp.
GGTCGTGTCCCGGCGAGTGGTGTAGGAGCGCGATGATTGCCAGCGGGTCGGGCCGCGCGTGTCAGGCTGTCACGGCGGAGAGGCTGACGGTCGGAGTGTTGCTGACGGCGCCGATGGTTTCCAGGGTCATGTACCGGGACCGCTGGGTTGCCCACTCGTCGGATTGCTCGAGGAGGATGGCCCCCACGAGGCGAACGACGGCCGCTTCGTTTGGAAAGATGCCGACGACATCGGTGCGTCGCTTGATCTCGCCGTTGAGCCGCTCGATCGGATTGGTCGAGTGGAGCTTGGCCCGGTGCGCGGCCGGGAAGTGCATGTAGGCGAGCACGTCCTCCTCGGCGGCGTCCATCAGGGCGGCGAGCTTCGCCACCTTTGGCCGGAGCTGGTCCGCCACCGTGCGCCATTGGGCGTGGGCGGCCGCAGCATCGTCCTGGGCATAGGCGGTGCCGATCCAGGCCGAGACGATGCGGCGTTGGGCCTTGCCGGCATGGGCCAGCGCGTTGCGGGCGAAGTGGACCCGGCAGCGCTGCCAGGTGGCCCGCAGCACCTTCGTGACCGCGGCCTTCAGGCCCTCATGAGCGTCGGAGACGACGAGCTTCACGCCTGCCAGACCGCGTCGCCGCAGGGTGCGCAGGAAGTCGAGCCAGAACGGCTCGGCCTCCGAGCTGCCGACCGCCATGCCCAGCACCTCGCGGCGGCCGTCGGCATTCACGCCAACCGCAATGGTCACCGCGACCGGTACGATGCGGCCGGCCTCGCGGACCTTCACATAGGTGGCGTCGAGCCAGAGGTAGGGCCATTCCCCTTCGATCGGACGGGCGAGGAAGTCCCGGACCCGCTCGTCGATCTCGGCGCACAGGCGCGAGACCTGGCTGCGGCTGATCCCCTCCATGCCCATGGCCCGGACGAGGTCGTCCACGGACCGCGTCGAGACGCCATGGACGTAGGCTTCCTGGATCACCGCCGTCAGCGCCTTCTCGGCCGTCCGCCTCGGTTCCAGGAAGGCCGGGAAGTACGAGCCGCGGCGCAGCTTCGGGATGCGCAGTTCGACGGTGCCGGCCCGGGTCTGCCAGTCCCGCTCCCGATAGCCGTTGCGCTGGACCAGCCGGTCCGGGCTGCGCTCGCCATGCGCCGCGCCCGTCACCTCGCCCACTTCCAGCTCCATCAGCCGCTGTGCGGCGAAGCCGATCATCTCCCGAAGCAGGCTCGCATCGGAGCCCTTCTCCAGCATCTCGCGAAGAGCCATTCTGTCGTCGGTCATCGTGGTCGATCCAAGGTCGGGGTTGCAGGCTTCAGCAACCCAACCCTACCGGCGATCACCGCGGTGGCCACCAAGGACCAGGGAAACTCCTACACCACTCGCCAGGACACGACCCCCCGAAGGCGTGCGCCTCATCGATCGGATGAACTGGACCGGACTCGGTCTCGTCTTCCCGCGCGTCAAATGGCAGGAGGTCCGCCAGCGACCAGAGGTTCAGAGGACCGGCATCTATATCCTCGTTGGGTATGGCGGGCAGAATGACGATCTTCCGACGTTGTATATTGGGCAAGCCGATGGCGTGCGGAGCCGGATCGAGTCTCATTATGTGGGAAAGGATTTCTGGAACTGGGCGGTTGTCTTTGTCTCGAACAGCGGCGGCCTCAATCGCGCCCATGTGACTTGGCTGGAGTTTGCGCTCGTGAAGCGCGCCTTGGAAGCCGGACGCTGCCATCTGGACAATGGGAACTCCCCGCAGGAGCCCGCGCTCAGCGAGGCCGAGAAGGCCGATACCCGAGCATTCCTGAAGGAAATCCTTCAGATCCTGCCTCTCGTCGGCCTCCGGGCCTTCGAGGTGCCCAGGGCCGTGGCGGTGCCCCACGCGGTCGATCCTGGCTCGGCGCCGCTGCAGATGCCCCGGGGAGCGTCGCCCGACACGATTGTCGTGCCTGCCCAGAAGGAAGGATTCGAGCAGGTTTTCCTCGGTGAGGATTGCTGGTACGCGGTGCGTATCTCCGGGGGCATGTTGAGTAAGATAAAGTACATTGCCGGATATCAAACTCAACCTCTATCTGCGATTGCGCACTACGCTCCCGTTTCGCGGATCGAGCCGTATGGAGAAGAGGGTAAGTACAAGATCGTATTTTCCGAGAAGGCCAAGCCTATTGGTCCAATTCCTTTTGCTGACGCGCCACAGGGAGCTATGCAGGGTCCAAGGTATACGACGTTCGCGAGACTTCAGAAGGCCCGAAAGCTTACCGATTTGCTGAGCAAGTAGTGTCCTGTCTGGGGCCGATCGGGCCGGCCGTATCGGATCGAGACGGTCGAGATATCGAGCCGGCGATCAGCCTTGGCCCTTGCGGCGGCGGCCGATCGCGCTGCACCATCGCCGGCAAGCGGGAGGTCCACTCCCGGGGGCAATCGGTTCGGGGGTCGGGCATGTCACGGGTCTGGAAGTCCATCGCGTTCGCCGCCGGCATGGCGCTGGCGGTCTCCTCGGCGGCGGCGCAGGCGCCGCAGAAGGGCGGCATCCTCAACTCGACGCTGTGGCCCGAGCCGCCGGGGATCGTCATCGGGGTCAACATCAATGCGCCGACGCTCCTGCCGGCGACCAAGATGTTCGAAGGGCTGATGACCTACGACTTCAACCTGGCGCCGGTCCCGGTG
>JAYSFH010000638.1:0-2396 GCA_041913405.1 Dongia sp.
GGTTACCAAACGGCGCGGTCGCGACGCGCCCGGACCGGTCCCGTGAAACCAAATGCGGCCTGTGGGCGAACTGTCTTCCGTGACCAACGGATCGGAGAATACCGATGCTCAGCCGGCGATGGCTTCTGACGGGCGGCGTGTTCGGCGTGGCGGCTCTGGCGGCGCACCGTTTCCTGCAGCCCGGCGCACCGCAGGCCGAGGAGGTCTTTGCGGTCATGCACAGCGACGCGGAATGGCGGGCGCGGCTCAACGCCGAGCAATATGCGGTGCTGCGGCAGGAGGGCACCGAGCGGCCTTTCACCAGCCCGCTGCTGGAGGAGCACCGCAAGGGCGTGTGCGGCCTCGCCCTCTTCGCCTCGGAGACCAAGTTCGACAGCGGCACCGGCTGGCCGAGCTTCTGGAAACCGCTCGACAAGGCGGTCAGCGAGATCAGCGATACCAGCTTCATGATGGTGCGGACGGCCGTGCGTTGCGCCCAATGCGGCGGCCATCTCGGCCATGTTTTCGACGACGGACCGCCGCCCACCGGCTTGCGCTACTGCATGAACGGTGTCGCAATGACCTTCACGCCGACCGCCGCCTAGGAGAATCAGCAATGACCCATTGGAACAAGCTGCTGCCGCGGACGGGGGCCTTGTTGCTCGTGGCCGGCGTGATCGCCGCCGCGGCCTTCGGCCTCAAGGGGACGCCGTCCAGCGCCGAGGATGCGAAAGTGATTCCCGCGCCGATCCTCGACGAGAATGCCGGCGCGTCGCCAGCCGCGACCGAGACCGCGGTCTTCGCCGGCGGCTGCTTCTGGGGCGTGCAGGGCGTGTTCCAGCATGTCGCAGGCGTCACCAAGGCGGTCTCCGGCTATGCCGGCGGCGCCGCGGAAACCGCGCAATACGAGTTGGTCGGCTCCGGCGAGACCGGCCATGCGGAATCGGTCCAGGTGACCTATGACCCGCACAAGATCAGCTATGGCGCCTTGCTGCAGATCTATTTCTCGGTGGCACATGATCCGACCGAGCTCAACTACCAGGGCCCGGACATGGGGCCGCAATACCGCTCGACCATCTTCCCGACCAGCCCCGAGCAGGCGAAGGTCGCGGCGGCTTATATCCACCAGCTCAACGAGGCCAAGGTCTTCGGCAACGACATCGTGACGACGATCGAGGAAGGCAAGACCTTCTATCCGGCCGAGGACTACCACCAGGACTACCTGACCTTGCACCCGAACCAGCCCTACATCGTGATCAACGACCTGCCGAAGGTCCGCGACCTCGAGCGGCTCTATCCGGGCCGCTGGCGCGCCGAGCCGGTTCTGGTGATGGCCGGGGCGAACTGAGCGGCGAAACCCGGGCTTCTTGTGCCCAAGCCACCCACTGGCCATATCTTCGGGCAAGACGCCTGACGCCGGCATAGTGCTAGACTGGCGGCCGGCGCTTCCGTTCGACCAGCTGGATGGCCTCATGGCATTGACTGAAGACAAGATCCCGGCCGCGGCGCAGCCTCAGCCCACGGATTACAGCTACGACCTCGACCGAACGCTCAACGCCGTGGTCGGCCTGCATTCCCTGGTGCCCGCCAACGCCTTCACGGCGGAGCCGCTCGGCACCGAGCGCGCCGGCAACGGGGTGGTGATCGAGAACGGCCTGGTGCTGACCATCGGCTACCTGGTCATGGAGGCCGAGACGGTCTGGATCCACCGCAACGGCGGCAGCGCGGTCGAGGGCCATGTACTCGGCGTCGATTACGAGACCGGCTTCGGCCTGGTGCAGCCGCTCGGCCGGCTCGACCTGCCGGCGCTGAAGCTCGGCAGCTCGGGCGCGACCGAGCTCGGCAGCCGCGTCGTCATCGGCGGGGCCGGCGGCAGCGCCCATTCGCTGGCCGGCAACGTGATCGCGCGCGAGCCCTTCGCCGGCTATTGGGAATACGCGCTGGACGAGGCCTTCTTCATCGCGCCCGCGCACCCCAACTGGGGCGGCACCGCGCTGATCTCGGAACAGGGCGACCTGATCGGCATCGGCTCACTGCAGGTCGAGAGCAGCTCCGCGACCAGCAAGGCGCGGCATCTCAACATGATGGTGCCGATCGACCTCTTGAAGCCGGCGCTGCCGGACTTGACCGCCTATGGCCGCGTCAACAAGCCGGCCCGGCCCTGGCTCGGCCTCTACGCGACCGAGATCGACGGCACCGTCGTGGTCGCCGGCCTGGCCTCGAAGGGCCCCGCCGACAAGGCCGAGCTCAAGGTCGGCGACGTCATCCTCGCGGTCGGCGGCGATGCGGTGACCACCCTGTTCGAGCTCTACCACAAGCTCTGGGCGCTCGGCACCGCCGGGGTGGACGTGCCGCTGACCCTGAAGAGCCGCGGCGTCACCTTCGACGTGACGCTGAAATCGGTGGACCGCGCGAAG
>JAYSFH010000638.1:2431-2641 GCA_041913405.1 Dongia sp.
CAATCTTCGGAGCCATCCATGCCCGAATACCGGAAGACGGCGGAAGCCGTTGCGAAACTGACCCCGGAGCAGCTCCGGGTGACCCAGCAGAGCGGAACCGAATATCCCGGGACCGGACCGCTGCTGCACAATAAAGAACCCGGAATCTATGTGGATATCGTCTCCGGCGAGCCGCTGTTCGCCTCGGCGGACAAGTTCGATTCCCACTGC
>JAYSFH010000639.1:0-2633 GCA_041913405.1 Dongia sp.
CCGCTCGTCATCCCCGGGCTTTGGCCCGGGGATCCCTGAGTTCAGCTCTTTGCTGACAAGCAAAGTCAGGGGTGCCCGGGCCAAGCCCGGGCATGACGATCGGGGCTTGTCGTCCCAACCTCGCGGAATCGTGTCGCTTTCGCGCTCGCCCGACTCGCACCATATGATGTTACAGTTTTGTGACAGCAAATGATCCGCCGGCCTCTTTGCGGCGTTGGTGCCCTACCCATGGAATTCCTTCTCCACCTCTTCGGCGCGGTCGCGCTGCTGCTCTGGTCTTTGCGCATGGTGCGGACCGGCGTCATGCGCGCCTATGGCAGCCAGCTCCGGCATTGGGTCGGCCTCGCCATGACCAACCGCTTCCGGGCGCTGGGTGCCGGCATCGTCACCAGCCTGTTGCTGCAATCCTCCAGCGCGACCGGGCTGCTCACCTCGTCCTTCGTCACCCGCGGCATGGTGGGCGCCGCTTCGGCGCTGGCGATCATGCTCGGCGCCGATCTCGGCACCAGCCTGGTCACGCAGGCCTATTCGCTGCCGATCTACATCCTCTCGCCGGCGCTGATCCTCATCGGCTACATCATGTTCAACAAGCTGGAGAGCACGCGGCTCAGGGATCTCGGCCGCGCCGGGATCGGCCTCGGCCTGGCGCTGCTGGCGCTGCATCTCATCGGCGAGGCGGCGGAGCCGATCCGCGAGGCGCCGCTGCTGCCGCAGATCCTGAACGTGATGTCGAACTCACCGGTGTTCGGCGTGATCGCCGGCGGCATCCTGACCGTGCTCTGCGCCTCATCGATCGCGGTCGTGCTGCTGGTCGCCTCGCTGGTGAAGACCGGCATTCTGCCGGTGCCGCTGGCGCTGGCCTTCGTGCTCGGCGCCAATCTCTGCGCCGACGTGATGGCGATGCTGGCCTCGATGGGCGATCCGCCGGAGGCGCGCCGGGTCCAGCTCGGCAACATGATCTTCCGCGGCATCGGCGTGGTCGCGATCCTGCCCTTCCTGCCGCTGATCGTGCCGCTGCTCCCCATGCTGCCGGATTTCGGCGGCGGCGCGATGCGGCAGATCCTCGACTTCCATGTCGGCTTCAACCTGCTGCTGATCCTGGTCTTCATCGGCCTGATCGGCCCGGTCTCGCGGCTGACCCGCAAGCTGATGCCCGACGCGACCAAGGCCGACGATCCCGCGCGCCCGCGCTATCTCTCGGCCAGCGCCGTGGATTCGCCCTCGGTCGCCCTGGCCAATGCCTCCCGCGAGGCCTTGCGCATGGGCGATGCGGTGGGCGAGATCCTGCATCTCTCGCTGCAGGCCCTGCGCTCCGATGACCGCAAGGTGATCAAGCAGGCCAGCGACCTCGATTCCCAGGTCGACCGCTTGAACGAGGCGATCAAGCTCTACCTCACCAAGGTCAGCCGCGAGAGCATGAGTCCGGAGGACCACCGGCGGGTGATCGATCTCATTACCTTCACCACCAACCTCGAGCATATCGGCGACATCGTCGACAAGAACCTGATGGAGCTCGCCGCCAAGAAGGTGAAGTACAAGCTGAAGTTCTCGCCCGAAGGGGCCGAGGAGATCGAGGGCATCCATGACCGCCTCAACGGCAACCTGCAGCTCGCCATGAACGTCTTCATGACCGGCGACCTCGACCTCGCCCGCAAGCTCTTCGCCGAGAAAAGGGCGTTCCGCGAGCTCGAGCGCCAGGCGTCCGAAAGCCATCTCGAGCGCCTGCGCGAGGGCCGGGTCGAGAGCATCCAGACCAGCGGCTTGCACCTCGACATCCTGCGCGACCTGAAGCGGATCAACTCGCACCTGGCACTGGTCGCACAACCGATCCTGGAAGCGGCGGGCGAACTCAGCCCGTCGCGCCTCAAGGAAGCCTGATCTCCGAATCGTCGCGGAGCCCTCGGGTTCTTGATGCACGTCAAAGCGTGAAGGGGCAGTTTGGGCCACCATCCGCGCGATCGCTCGGTGCCTCAAAGACACGCGCGGGCACCTGTGCGAAGGAGTAAGGGACATGGGCGTCCTTATGATCACGACCTGGTTGGCGCTGCAGCTTCCCACCGGCATCCTGCTGGGCCGCTTCCTGGAGCGGCAGCCGCAGCTGTTGCAGGTCCGGGCGAGGCGCCGGTCGGCGACCTGACGCAGATCTGACCGGCCAGCCCGTGATTTCCCGCCTTATTTGACTTCGGTATAATCTCCCAGCTATGGAAAAGCCGCGCCGGGGCAGGGGATTAGCCGCGCCCGGGGGCAATCGGGGAATCGAGACTGGGAAGGCGTTTTCAATGATTTCGACCAAGCGGACCGCGCTGTCATCGCTTTGCGGCGGATGCTCTCTTGCAGCCTTGCTCGTCACTGCCACCGCCCAGGCGGCGGATCCCCAGAAGGTCGTGGTGTATACGGCTCTTCAGGCCGAGCAGCTGCCGGTCTATGAAAAGGCCTTCGAGGCCAAAAACCCCAAGTTCGACATCGAATGGGTCCGCGGCACCCCCGCCGAGATCACCGCGAAGCTCCTGGCGGAGAAGGGCGATCCCCAGGCCGACGTCGTCTGGGGCCTCAGCGCCAGCTTCCTGATGCAGGCCGACAAGAATGGCCAGCTCGAGCATTACCGCCCGCAGGGCTTCGACCAGATCAAGGAC
>JAYSFH010000640.1:0-2630 GCA_041913405.1 Dongia sp.
CGCATCGGTCCGGCATCGGAGCGCCCGATCCAGACACCGACCAGGTATTTGCGCGAATAGGCCATGGTCCAGGCGTCGCGATAACCCTGCGAGGTGCCGGTTTTGACCGCGACCGGGAAGGGATATTCGGTCGAGCCCATGCGCGGGAAGCTCGGCAGCCGCGCCGAAGGGTCGGCCAGGAACTGCGTCACCAGCCGCGCGGCATCGACCGACATGACGCGGGTGCCGGCCTCGCGCCTGGTGCCGCGCAGCCAGATGAGGTCGCGCATCACGCCGTCATCGGCCAGCGCAAGATAGGCGCGGGTCAGCTTGTCGAGCGTCGTCGGCAGCCCGCCGACCGAGAGCGAGAGTCCGTAATAGGCGGCCGGCCGCTCCGCCTGGTTGACGCCCAGCAGGCGGAGATAGAGGAAGGTCTCGTCGAGGCCGATCGCCTTGGTGAGATTGGCGGCCGGTACGTTGCGCGAGTTGGCCAGCGCGCGGCGCGGCGTCATCACGCCGAGAAAGCTGCGGTCGGCATTGGCGATGATGCCGGCGCTGAAGGCGGTGTCGAGCAGCTTGGTCTCGGGTGCTATGGCGCCGCGATCCAGCGCCAGCGCGTAGATGAACGGCTTCAGCGCACTGCCCGGCGAACGCTGGGTCTGCACGAAGTCGATCGCCCCGGTGCCGTTGCGGAAATAGCCGGCGGAACCGACCCAGGACAGCACCTCGCCAGTCTCGACCTTGAGCACGACCGCGGCGATCTGCTCGGCGCCGGACGGCTTCCAGCGCTCGAGATACTGCCGGGTGGTCGCCTCCACGTCGCGCTGGATGTCGCGTGCGATAGTGGTGGTGAGGCGCGGGTCGGTCGGCTTCACGTCCGAGGGCGCGATCATGCGCTGCAGATTGAGGATGGCGTGCAGCGCATTCTCCGGCCGGGTGTGGCGATCGAGCAGCGGCAGGTCGTCGAGCTGTGCCGTGGCGAGCGCGTGCTCGGTGTCGGTGATCACCCGGTTGGCGGCGAGTGCATCGAGGATGCGGTGGCCGCGGGCGATCGCATCGGCCCGGCCGTCGAGCAACAGCGGATTCATCCGGCTCGGCGCCTGCGGGATCGCCGCCAGGAAGGCGATCTCTGCCCAGGAAAGATCGGCGACCGGCTTGTCGAAATAGTAGCGCGCGGCATGGGCGATGCCGTGGCTGCCGTTGCCATAGGGCGCCAGCTTCAGATATTGCCGCAGCACCGCGTCGCGGCCATAGCGCAATGTCATGAACAGCGCCGCGGAAGCTTCGCGCACCTTGTTGAGATAGCTGCGCGCTGCCGGGTCCTGCATCCGCGCGACCTGCATCGCCAGGGTCGAGGCGCCGGAGACGCGGTCGCCGGTGGTGACGTTCTGCCAGGCCGCGCGGGCGACCGCGACCGGATCGACGCCGGGATGCCACCAGAAGCGCCGGTCCTCCAGCGCCACCGTCGCGGCGACGACGCGCGGCGGCAGCGCGGCGATCTCCCAATAGCCGTAGCCGGCGTCGTTCGGCGCCGCGATCTGCGCCATGAAGCCGCCGTTGCGATCGAGCAGGATCGGTGTCGGCGCCGGCGCAACCAGTGCCGCACTGAACCAGCCCCAGGCGAAGAGGCTGAGCGCCGCAGCGCCGAGTGCGACGGCGATGCGCTGCCTATTGCGCATCGGCCGGGACGATCTCGATCTTCGCGCCGGCAGAGTTTCCGTTGACGCTGCCGTCATACATCATCTCGGCGGTCGCCGCCGGCTGGATGAAGCTGCCGGGAATCAGCGCCCGGGTGCGGAAGGCGAAGCGATAGGTGCCCTTCGGCAGGGTGTCGTAGAAATAGGCCACGCGATCGTCCAGGAAGGCGACGTAGGACGGCGCCAGGGTGGTTTCGCCGGTCGGCTTCGCCTCGGGCGGCGCGGTCACCAGCGCCGGGTTCATCGGCTCCATGCCGGCGGCGAGCGGGATCACCACTGCGACATGGTTGCGGTCCATCGCGTTCACCAGCTCGACGCGATCCTCGTCGATCTCGCCGACTTTGAAGGTGATGGTCTTGCCGGCAGCGTCGAGCGCGTTCTTGATCGCAGGCACATCGCCGGGCTGGACCTGATGCACTTCGCGGCTGACCACGAAGCCTTCGGCATGCGGCGCCTCCTGGCTGCCGTCGGCCAGCGGCACGTATTTCGCCTCGACCATGACGCCGACCGGCTGCGGGCCCGGCGCAGCGAAGCTCAGCTTGGCGACGCCCGGATCGGGCAGGCGCAGCATCACGTTCGCACCGCCCACCTCGACCTTGCTCGCGGTATCGCCGACCGCGACATCGACCGACTGGACCGGCGCCGTGGCCGGCTGGCTGTCGATGAACTTGGCCAGTGCGAGCAGCGCCTCGGCATTGGCGTTGGTGGTGCCCCAGCCGTCGCCGCGGCCGAGCGTCACCAGCGCGTTCACCAGCAACTGTTTCTTCGGCTCGTCGCCGCCGGTCGCCACCGCCTGCAGGACTTGCGCGACCGTCCGGGTTTCCGAGGGGACGATCAGCCGATCGCCGGCGACGGCATTGCTCTGCAGGCCGCCGTAGATCTCCTTGCCCTGATAGAGGCGCAGCACGATGCCGGCCCAGGTCTTGGCCGTCAGCTCCGCCAAGGTCTTGGGAT
>JAYSFH010000641.1:0-2623 GCA_041913405.1 Dongia sp.
TGGCCTGGTATCTGACGCGACCGATCCACAGCCTGCAAGGCGGCTTCCACCGTTTTGCCGCCGGCGAGCTCGGCACCCGGCTGCGGCATGAAATGGGCCGGCGGCGGGATGAGATAGCGATCTCGCCGGGGACTCCGAGCAGATGGCGGCACGCTTGGAGGAGCTGGTCACGGCCCGGGACTAGCTGCTGCACGATATCTCCCATGACCGCGTTCGCCGCTTGCGCGCCTGCAGGTGGCGATCGACCTGGCGCGCCAGAATCCGGAGCGCCTCCAGGCGACCCTGGAACGCGTCGATGCGGAATCCCGCCGGCTCGACGATCTGGTCGGCGAACTGCTCACGCTATCCCGCGCCGAGAACGGCGCAGCGGGCTTTCGACGACTACTTCGATCTCAGCGAGCTACTGCGCCAGGTCTTGGAGGATGCGCGCTTCGAGGCGCAGGCCTCCGACATCCGCATCGTCGCCAACCTGGTCGATACCGAGCACGCGCTGCGCGGCAATGCCAAGTTGATGCGCCGCGCCCTGGAGAACATCATCCGGAAATGCGATCCGGCACTCGAGCGCGAGCCAGCCGGTCGCCGTCGATCTCGCCTGCTATCGAATGCAAGGGGCGTTTGAAGTCCGCGTCGTCCATCGGAACCCCGGCGTTCCCGCATCGGCGCTGGAGCGGATGTTCGAGCCCTTCGTCCGGTGACGGAGGGCGGGCCGGGGAGCGCTTCGCCGGGCGGCTTCGGTCTCGGTCTGGCGATCGCCCGCCGCGCCATTGCCGCCCATGGCGGGACGATCTGCGCCGAGAACCGCACGCCGCGGGGATTGGAGATCATCATCCAGGTGCCTTTCGACAGAGCAAACTGAGGTTGGGTCAGCTTTGTGCTCAAAGCTGACCTAAACGTCCACCTGCTCCGCTATCGCCAAAGCATCCTCAACCTCGATGCCAAGGTATCTCACTGTGCTTTCTAGCTTGGCGTGACCGAGCAGGAGCTGGACTGCGCGGATGTTGCCTGTACGACGGTAGATCAGCGTTGCTTTGGTCCGGCGCAGAGAATGGGTTCCGTACGCAGACGGATCCAGTCCGATCGATGAAACCCAACTGTCAACCAAGCGGGCGTACTGCCGAGTGGATATGCTTCTCTTCGGATTCACTCGGCTTGGAAACAACGGCCCTCGCTGCCGCCCACCTAGTTCGTGAAGCCAACTCTGTATTGCCGATCGCGTCTGCTCCGTGATCTCGAACGTCACCGGCTTCCCGGTCTTCTGCTGAACCACCGACGCCCGAGACCTGAGTGTGCCGCTCAGTAGAACGTCTTCTACGCCAACCTTGACGACGTCACAGCCGCGGAGCTTGCTGTCGATCGCCAGGTTGAAGAGCGCAAGGTCGCGGGCCTTCTCCGCCAGCTGAAGGCGGACCCGGATGGCCCAGACCTCCTTGATCTTGAGTGGAGGCTTCTGGCCAACGATCTTACCGGAATTCCAGACTACTTTACGTGAACGTGATGATTTCGACATGAGCCTCTCCTTTCGAGGAAAGGCCAAGTATCAAACCTAGGTCGGAGATTGGTCGGCTTTGCGCCAGGAGCAGTCATCCATCGGCAGCGCTGCGGGCCAAGCCAGCGTGACAGCAATAACGACGTCGCCAAGTAGCGACGTCGTATCGACGGATGATGCGCCGGCGGGTCTTTCTTTCGGCCGCGAAGAACAGTCAGCGGCAAGAATCCGCCTCGCCAGGCTGCCTCATTTTGCAGCCAGCCGCTTCACTGCCTCGTCGGTGGTCCAGAGCGCGTTGGCGAGCCAGCGGTAGTTCACCAAAGCCGCGAGGTAGCCGTCACCTTCCGGAAGCTTGCCGCCGGCGGTCGCGTCCCGCACCACCGCGACTTCGAACCCGGCCTCGATCAGCTCGCGCAGATGCGATTCGACGCAGAGGTTGGCGGACATTCCCGCCAGGACGATCTGATCGATCCGCCGCTTGCGCAGCTGCAGTTCCAGATCGTTCGGCTTGGGGCTGAAGATCTTGTGCGGCGAGCAGACGATGGTCTTGGCGTCCTGGATGAACGGCTTGAACTCCGGCATCCAGTCCGCGCCGGAACCCTCGAACCCCTCGACCGACAGCGGATCCTTCCGCGCGAACCAGCCATGGTGCATGACAGTCTCGCCGGCGCCGCCGTATTTCCATTCGCTGTCATAGGGGAAGTAGTAATGCGGGGAGATCACGACCGGGATCGCGGCGCCCTTTGCCGCCTCGAACAGCCGCGTGAGGTTGGCCACTGTATTGTGTTCGGTGATGCTCTCGCCGAACGCGCCCCAGGCCTTGCCCTTCGGGCTGAGGAAATCGACCTGCGGATCAATGATCACCAGGGCCGTGCGGGTCAGATCCAGCGTCATGTCGATCTGCGGCAGCGCGGGATTCTTCGGATCCGCGTAGGGATCGGCTGCAACGGTGTCTGCCGCAGACCCGACAGTGGCTCCTGCCAGGCCCGCCGAGGCGCCCAGCGCTCCAAGGACGACCCGGCGCGACAGCGGGGCCGGCGTGCCCGGCCTCGCCTGCAACTCCTCTTTATGGGCGCAACAATCCTCGGCGGGCGACGGCGTCGGCGTTTTATCGCTCATGGTGCTGTCCTTTGGAAC
>JAYSFH010000642.1:0-2621 GCA_041913405.1 Dongia sp.
CGAAGCTGCCCGGGATCGAGATCATCGGGCTCGCCTGCCATATCGGCTCGCAGCTCCTGGACATCGCGCCCTATCGCTCGGCCTTCGGCAAGCTCGCCGATCTCACGCGCACGCTGCGCGGCGCCGGGCTGAAGGTCAGTCGCATCGACCTTGGCGGGGGCATCGGCGTCTCCTATCGCGGCGAGCAGACCATTGCGATCGACGACTACACCACCGCGGTCATGGAGACGGTCGGCAATCTCGGCGTCCAGCTGGAGATCGAGCCCGGCCGCAGCATCGTCGGCGATGCCGGCCTGCTCCTGGCCAAGGTGATCAACGTGAAGGCGGGGGTCAGTCGCAAATTCGTGATCGTCGATGCGGCGATGAACGACCTCATTCGCCCTGCCCTTTACGACGCCCATCACGAGATCCTGCCGGTCATGGCGCCCGAGAGCGACGCGCCGGTCGAGCGGGTCGATGTGGTCGGGCCGATCTGCGAAAGCGG
This sequence comes from Dongia sp., assembly GCA_041913405.1. Lineage (GTDB taxonomy): Bacteria > Pseudomonadota > Alphaproteobacteria > Dongiales > Dongiaceae > Dongia. The sequence goes on from JAYSFH010000642.1 coordinate 485, forward strand.
CGATCTGTTTGCCGAACAGCGGCCGCTGCCGCCGGTTTCGCCCGGCGATCTCATCGCCTTCATGACCGCGGGCGCTTACGGCGCGGTCATGGCTTCTACCTACAACACCCGGCCGCTGGCCCCGGAAGTGATGGTTAAAGGCGGAGATTTCGCGGTGGTCCGGCCGCGCCTCAGTTATGACACTTTGATCGGCCAGGATGTTGTTCCGGCATGGGTTTAGGGTAAAGTCACCCCATATGAACGCGGTGGCGAACCGGGCAGGAGGATCGCCCTTGGCTGACGGACAGCGGCGCTCAACTCTCGAGGAGAATCGCAAGGCGGCCGCGGCGCCGCGCGGTGGCGATGGATTGCCGCTGCGGATTCGCGCCTATGTCTCGGCGGCCTGGGTCTGGCTGTTCCTGGAGCGGCTGCTGCCGGCCCTGCTGCCGGCCTTCCTGGTGGCCGGCACCTGCGTCGCGCTCGCCCTCTTCGGCATCCCACGCCTGCTGCCCGCCTGGCCGCAACTGATCCTGCTGATCCTCTGCGGCCTGGGCTTCCTGGCTTCGCTCTGGTACGGCTTCCGCGGCTTCCGGCTGCCGGACGGCGGCGAGGCGGTGCGCCGGGTCGAGACCGACAGCGGCTTCACCCACCGCCCGATCACCCATCTGACCGACGCCCAGGCCTCGAACCTGATCGATGCCGATTCGATCAGCCTCTGGAAGAGCTATCGCCGGCGGTTGATCGCCTCGATCGGCGTTCCGTTCCTGGGGCTGCCGCGCGGCACCGTCGCCGCCAAGGACCCCTATGGCCTGCGCGCAGTGGTGCTGCTGGCGCTGGTGATCGGCATCTTCGTCGCCGGCGACAGCTGGCAGAAGCGCCTGATCCAGGCCGTGCATCCGAACTTCTCCTCCTTCACCCAGTCCGAGACCAGCAAGGTCGAGGCCTGGCTGACGCCGCCCGAATACACCCGGTTGGCGCCGATCAGCCTTTCCAGCGCCGTGCAGCTGGAAAGCGGCGCGGCGACGCCGCTCACCGTCCCCGCCGGCAGCAAGCTGCTCGCGCAAGCCGAAGGCATCGGCGCCAAGGCCTCGCTGCGCGCCAACGGCGAGAGCAAGGACTTCGAGATGCTGGACGCGATCACCCAGCGGATCGAAGGCAAGATCCAGTCGGGCGACGAGATCGCGATCGTGGCCGACGGCGACACTCTCGCCCGCTGGCCGATCAAGGTGGTGCCCGACCAGGCGCCGAGCATCGCCTTCGCCACCGATCCCAGCGCCACCGACCGCGGCGTGCTCCGGCTCGATTACACCGCCAAGGATGACTACGGCATCAAGAGCGTGAAGGCTGTCATCCAGCTGGCCAAGGAGAGCCCGAACAAGGAGAGCCTCGAGCTCAACCTGCCGATCCCTCAGCTCGATGCCAAGGAGCTCAAGGCCTATTCCTACCAGGACCTGACCGCGCATCCCTGGTCCGGCCTCGAGGTCGAGATCCGCCTGGTGGCGCGCGACGCGCAGGGCCAGATCGGCGCCTCGGCGCCGGTCGCGATCACTCTGCCCGAGCGCAAGTTCTATCACCCGGTCGCCCGCGCCATCATCGAGCAGCGCAAGAAGCTGGCCCGCGATGCCGATGCCAAGGATGCAGTCGCCGAGGCCCTGCGCGGCTTGAACGCCCAGCCGGAAGCCTATGACGGCAATGTCGCGGTATTCCTGTCGCTCAACCTCGCCTGGCGGCGCCTCTCCGGCGATGCGCTTTCCAAGGACGATCTCGCCAAGCTCGAGGAGCAGCTCTGGGACACCGCGCTGGCGCTGGAGGACGGCGGCGTCTCGCTGGCGATGCGCGAGCTCCGGGAGATGCAGCGCCGGCTCGAGGAGGCGCTCAACAACGGCGCCAGCCAGGAAGAGATCGAGCGCTTGATGAACCAGGTGCAGGAGGCGATGAACAAATACCTGGAGAACATGCGCCAGCAGCTCCAGGAGGCGATGAAGAACGGCATGCAGATGCAGCGCCTCTCGCCCAACGGCCTGAAGCTCTCGCAGCAGGACCTCAATCAGATGCTGAACGACGCGCGCAAGATGGCCCAGAGCGGCTCGCGCGAGTCGGCGAAGCAGATGCTCGACCGGCTGCAACAGATGCTGGAGAACCTGCAGGCCGGCATCCC
>JAYSFH010000643.1:0-2618 GCA_041913405.1 Dongia sp.
CGGATCGTGCTGGTGGCGACGGCCTCGAGCCACCGCGAGGCGGCGCTCGAATCCTGCGCCTTTCTGATCGACTGGCTGAAGACCGAGGCGCCGTTCTGGAAGCTGGAAGACGGCCCCGAGGGCGCGCGCTGGGTCGAGGCCAAGACCAGCGACGACGACCGCTAGGCGGCCTGGGAGAAGTAGGCTCGGCCCTCTCGTTCTCCGAGGTCTACCCACAGCCGAGGTGGCATCCCCAGCCCAGGCCGGCCGGGACGGCGCTTGAAAACGGCTCGGTGAACGGCCATTTCTCCTGCTCCTTGAAACGGCCGACCGGGGCGACCGCTTCCCATGTCCGACTATATGCAGCTCTTGACGGATCCAGCCGTCATCCTCAGTTTCCTCACGCTTGCCGCGCTGGAGATCGTCCTCGGCATCGACAATCTGCTCTTCGTGCAGATCATCGCCGGGCGCGTCTCGCCGCAGCACCAGAAGAAAGCGCGGCAACTCGGCCTCATGCTGGCCCTGGGCACCCGGCTGCTCCTGCTGGCTTCGATCGCTTGGGTGGCCGGCTTGGTCGAGCCGATCCTGACCATCGACTGGTTCGGCCCGGACTACGTCTACGTCCTGTCCTGGCGCGACATCATCCTGTTGGGCGGTGGATTGTTCCTGCTGGCGAAGTCGACCACCGAGATCCACCACAACATCGATGTCGGGCACGAAGAGCCGGGCGCAAAGAAGACCTATTTGAGCCTCGGCTCTGCGATCGTGCAGATCGCCATCCTCGACATCGTCTTCTCGCTGGACAGCGTGATCACCGCGGTCGGCATGACCAATCACCTGCCGGTGATGGTGGCTGCGGTCATCGCCGCCATGGCGGTGATGATCCTGGCGGCCAACACGGTCGGCGATTTCGTGGACAAGCATCCGTCGGTGAAGATGCTCTGCCTCGCCTTCCTGCTGCTGATCGGCGTGGCGCTGCTCGGCGAAGGCCTGCACTTCCACATCCCGAAGGGCTACCTCTACTTCGCCATCGCCTTCTCGGCGGGCGTCGAAGGCCTCAACCTCTGGGCCCGCGCGCGCAGAGAGGCGGCAAAGAAGAAGGCAGCTGCCTGAAAAGGAAAACCCCGCTCCCTCGGCCTGAGGGAGCGGGGTTTGACTTTGCAGCGCGCGCTTAAGCCGCGGCGCTGTTCTGGTGGGCGCGGACTTCCTTGAGGTAGTCCTCGCGCAGCTGCCGCGTCACCGGGCCGACCTTGAACTTGTAGTCGCCGACCTGGCCGACCGGCGTCACTTCCGCCGCGGTGCCGACCAGGAAGACCTCGTCGGTCTTCGCGAGTTCGTCCGGCATGATCGCGCGCTCGACCACCTTCAGCTGGCGGCGGCGGGCGAGATCCATGACGGTCTGGCGCGTGATGCCGTTCAGGAAGCAGTCCGGCGTCGGCGTGTGGACTTCGCCGTTCTGCACCAGGAAGACATTGGCGCCCGTGGCCTCGGCAAGTTGTCCGCGATAGTCGATCATCATCGCGTCCTGGTAGCCTTCCGCCTCGGCCTCGTGCTTGGAGATCGTGCAGATCATGTACAAGCCCGCGGCCTTGGAAGCCGTGGGCGCGGTGTTCGGCGCCGGGCGCTGGTACTTCGCCCACTTCAAGCGAATGCCCTTCTCGAGGAGTTCCGGCGAGAAATAGGCGGGCCATTGCCACATCGCGATCGCACAGTGGATCGTGTTCTGCTGCGCGGCGACGCCCATCATCTCACTGCCGCGCCAAGCCAGCGGCCGGACGTAGCAATCGACCAGTCCGGCGCGACGGATCAGCTCTTCCTTCGCCGCGACCAGTTCCTGGACCGAATAGGGAATCTTGAAGCCGAGGATATCGGCCGACTTGTGCAGGCGCTCCGAATGCTCCTTCGACTTGAAGACCTTGCCGCCATAGGCGCGCTCGCCTTCGAACACGCAGGAGGCATAGTGCAATCCGTGGGTCAGGACATGGACCTTCGCCTCGCGCCAGGGCACGAACTTGCCGTCGTACCAGATCTCGCCGTCGCGATCGTCATAGGGGACCAGGCTCATGGTAAGGTTTCCTCCGGTCAGGCTTCTCAGGTTATAAAAGCATCGTATCTGGGCCGAATTTAAAAGCTTCGGAAAAATAAGTCAACAGTGCTGACATAAAATGGCTGAAGTGAAATCGCCGCTGAATCTGCTGTTCCTCCGGGACGACGACCTGCGCCAGGGGATCGAGCTTTTGTTCTTCGCCTACAGGGACTTCACGGCGAAAGCGGACGAGACCTTGCTGCAATACGGCTTCGGCCGGGCGCACCACCGGGTGATCTATTTCGTCGGACGCAACCCAGGTATGACGGTTTCGGAACTCCTCGATATCCTGAAGATCACCAAGCAGAGCCTGAGCCGTGTGCTGAGCCAGTTGGTGCGCCAGGGTTTCATCATCCAGCGGCCCGGCTCGACCGATCGGCGGCAGCGACTCCTGAGCCTGACCGACCGCGGCGCCGAGCTCGAAAGGAAGTTGACCGAGGAGCAGCGCGCGCTGGTCGCCAAGGCCTATCGCAGCGCCGGCGCCGAGGCGGTCGAGGGCTTCCGCAAGGTGCTCATCGGCCTGATCAACGAATCCGATCGCGAACGGTTCAAT
>JAYSFH010000644.1:0-2615 GCA_041913405.1 Dongia sp.
GCCCCGAGCTCGGTGAGTTCGACGCGTCGACCGTGATGGTCCTCGCCGGGCCGATGTCATCCCGCGCCGACGCCTAGGCTTGTTTGGGCTTCGCGCGCAGGTTGGCGGTCAGGCCGCCAGCTCCGAATCTGCCGGTAAGCCGGCCGCCCGGGAACGGGCCCAGCAGAGCGGTGTTGGTTCCTCTTGGACGGTCAGTTCCGATTGGACGCGACGGACTCCCCTCCGGCGCGCGGCGGTCCCCAGCCATGACCGTCCCCTGACTTGACCCCTCCGCCTTCCGGCGGAGGGGTTATTTTCGCAGAATGGCTTTGTCAGGCCGCGGTTTCGCCGCTCCCGGCTTGGCCGGGAAGAATGGGCGCAGCGGCGATGCCGATGGCGCCGGAAACCAGGCTGCTCAAGCCTAAACAGATCGAGGCGGCAACGATGTTCTCGGCATCGGCGCCGACCAGCGCGAAGCCGGCGACCAGCGCCCCCTCCCGCACGCCCCAGCCGCCGAGCGACACCGGCAGTGCGGCGATGAGCAAGGCGGACGGCACGATCAGCAGGGTCGAAACGAAATCGACCGAGCCATGCAGCATGCGCGCCGCGCACCAGAAGGTCAGCACCGAGGTCAGGTGAACCAGCAGGCCGGAGCCGATCAGCAGCAACATCGCGCGCCGATCGACGGCAACGCGCCGGATCTCCACGACCAGCTTGGCCAGACTCTCGCCGAGTGCGGGGATCCGCGCGACCAGCGGTCCGGTCTGCAACCCGATGACGAAGGCCAGCAAGCCGCCGAGCCCCAGCGCCGCGACCACCGCGAGCGCTGGTCCGCTGCTGACCAGCGCCGCGAAGAACGGCACCGAGAGTGCGATCAGCACCAGCAGCGCGACCAGGCCGATCACGCGATCGACCAGCACGGTCTTGGCGATGGTGATCAGCGACGCCGAGCCGGCCAAGGCGAAGGTTCGCACCAGATCGGTGCCGAGGAACGACGGCAGGATCGGCGCGACCGCCTCGCCCAGCCCGAACACCAGGCTGAGCCGGCGCAGCCCCAGGCGCAGGTTGTAGAACCGCGCCATCACGTAATCCCAGCGCCAGACCACCAGCGCCAGATGCACGACCAGGGTCAGGAAGCCGAAACCGATCCAGAGCGGATCGGCGGCGGAAAACTGTTTCAGCAGTTCTTCGAAATCGACCGCGCGCAGCACCAGCCAGAAGGCCACGATCGAAACCAGCAGCTTCGCGACCGCCAGCAGGATGGTCTTGCGGCGATCCTTCGGCCGGCTGGTGGCTTCCGCTGTCATGCCTCGATCGCTGCGCTGTGGTGGAGGTGCGGCGGGAGACTAGCCACCAAGGCGGCAAGATACAATCGACTTGGACAGATCGGGAACGAAGAGACGATCTGCAGGGAGCGCTTCGACCGGCTCCGCTGTTCTAACGGGAGTGAAGCTTTCGGAGCCGGCAAATGAAGACCACGCTCTTTTCCGTCATCGCGGCACTGGCCGCTCTCGGGTTGCTGGTCGGGGCGGTGCTGCTTTACATCGCCGCCCGCGTAGCCCTGGCGGCGGTCCTGTTCCTGCTGTTTGCCGGGATCGTGGTCTGGGCCCTGGTTCGACACCTGCGCGCCGCGCTGGGGTGAGGCTGCCGGTTCAGCGCTTGGTCGATTCCTCTCGCGACACCAAGGTCACGCTGTCATCGACTTGGCGTTCACCGCGCTGGATCGCGGCGTTGACCTCGATCTCGAGCCGGGTGCGCAGGAAGGAACCGAGCCGGGTCTGGCGCGCCGGGGCGCTGTCGTCGAGATGCGAGATCGGCAGCTTGGCGCTGCGCAGGATCGTGATCGAGCCGACGGTACGGTTGCCCTGAATCTTCACCCGAAACACGCCGAGCCGCGCGTCCCAGACCGCGTTGTCCGCGACCGAGATGATGCCCCGGTCAAATTCGCTGCTATCGATATTGCTGCGCATCATGGTCCGACTCTGATCTCTGCCTTCGTTGCCTCCCCCACGGATGCCGCCCCCACGGATGCCGCAGGGGCGTTGCTCATGGACGCATACCTGCGCATCCCGGTTCGACGGGTCAATCGCAGCGCAACCATGCGGGTGTGTGGAGGGCGGCCGAGGTCGGTGAACGCCTCTACCTTGTGAGGCCGCGGTGATCGATGTCACTCCAGCCGCGCCAGGCGCAGCACCGGCTGGCCTATGCGGCACTGCTCAGCCTGGTCGCAACCCTGGGAATTTTTGCCGGCTCGATGCGCGGCGAGGCCGCGACGATCAGCACCTATTCCTTCTTCCAGGACGGCTACGCCGACCCGGGCAATTTTGTCGGGACCGCGACCGTCCAGGGGAGCTTCACTGGATCGGTCGAGCAGAGTGGCATTATGAACTCAGCCGGACTGACGGCCTTCCAACTGACGCTGACACTCAATCAGCCGAACGGTTCGTTCCAGCTCCACAGCAGCGGCATGCCGTCGTTCTTTTCCTTCGATACCTTGAGCAGCCCCAATCCATCCGGCGGCAACAGCACGTTTGCGCTGGCCGTTGCCCTCGCCAACTCGTCGAACACTGTTTGCGTCGGCGTTGCGACGCCGTTCATCTGTGGGCGCACCGCCAATGGCGGGTTCACCGTCTATG
>JAYSFH010000645.1:0-2615 GCA_041913405.1 Dongia sp.
CGGCCTGCGCCACTTGGACAAACACGCTGTCCTGCTGGTCGGCGGCGAAGAAATCTTCGGTCTGGGTATCGGATTCGGGGGCGCGCTCGAATGCGCCGCTCGGGGTGGTGTCGTTCGCCATGGCCGCCTCTTGTGGCGCCCCCTGCGGCGCCGGGTGACGGCCGGATGCCCCCCCGGGCCCGTTGCCGTCCAACCCGAAAACGAGGTCGAGGCCTCCAGTATTTCCCTAAAATTGTCGGTTTATTGCCGATTGCTTACATTATTATGTAAGTTTTTTGCACGGATTTCGGGTATTTTCGAAGACTCGGGTTCCGTCTCACCCGACGGTGCGCTGGGCGTCCTCCAGAATCAGCGCCGCGCCTTTCTCGCCGACCATAATAGACGGTGCGTTGATGTTGCCGGAGGTGACCGCCGGGAAGATCGCGGCATCCACCACCCGCAGGCCCTCGACCCCATGGACCGTCAGCCGGGGACCGACGACCGATCGCGCCGGGTCCGGTCCCATGCCGCAGCTGCCGCAGGGATGGAACACCGAATAAGAGCGGGCACGGATATCGGCGACGAGATCCTCATCCGACTGGGCGACGGGACCGGGCTTCAGCTCGGCCTCGATCAAGTCGCGCAGCGCCGGCGTCGCGGCGAGCCGGCGCAGGAACCTGGCGCCGGCCAGCAACTCGGCGATGTCCTTCTCAGTGGTGAGGTAGTTGGGCTGGATCCGCGGCGGCTCCTTGGGATCGGCGGAGCGGATCTCAAGCAGGCCCCGGCTGGTCGGCCGGCAGGGCGAGGCCGAGGTGGTGAAGCCGGGAAAGGGATCGGGATGCATCAGCGGCCGGATGCCGGGCGGCGTGCGCTCATAGGTCAAGGGTGAGAAGTAGAGCTGCATGTCCGGCCTCGGCTGATCCGGCCGGGTGCGGAAGAAGCCGCCGCCCTGGTTGACGCTGAGCGAGAGCGGGCCGCCGCGAGTCAATATATAGCCCAGGGCCGCGCGGAGCTTGCCCGAGAAGGGATAGAGGTCGTTGTTCAGGCTCGGTCGCCTGGCCCGGTAGACATGGTCGTAGCAGAGATGATCCTGCAGATTGCGCCCGACCATCGGGCTGTCCTGCACGACCGCGATGCCGTGCGACTTCAGCAAGGCGGCCGGGCCGACGCCGGAGAGCTGCAGCAATTGCGGCGAGTTGATCGCGCCGCCGGAGAGGATGACTTCGCGGCGCGCGCGCACTTCGATCGCGCGATCGCCGTAGCGATAGGTAACGCCGACCGCGCGCTTGCCTTCGAACCTGACCTGCGTGGTGAGCGCATTGGTGCGGACGACCAGATTGCGCCGCCAGAGCGCCGGCCGATCGAGCTCGAGCCGCCGATCACCTTGCCGCGCGGCCAATAGCTCTTTCGATCGCCGAGACCCGGGTCGGGCTCGGTCTGGTATTTCCAGTTATAGCGGCCGTCATAGAAGGTCTTGCCGTAGCCGATCGGCACTTGGATCCAGAAACGGTGATCCCAGGGCCCTGCTTCCAGCAACAGGACCTTATGCTTGCCGCCGGCGCTCAAGCGGTTCGCCAGGACGCAACCGGCCGAGCCAGCGCCGACGATGATGTAATCGAATGAGTCCAAGATTGCCCCGAGATTGACGGCGCTGCGATTGAAGAGCCCGGCAAATAACTGCTAGACCGGCGGCAAATTCAAGTGAATTGCCGCTGTCAGCAGAGCCCGGGGAACGCCATGAAGATCAAGAAGCTGGAAACTTTCACGAACCAATCGGTCGGCTTCGTGAAAGTGACGACCGATGACGGCAAGGAGGGCTGGGGCCAGGTCTCCAACTACAATTCCGACATCACCTGCCAGGTCTTCCACCGCCAGGTCGCGCGCTATGCCCTCGGCCAGGATGCCCTCGACATCGAGGCGCTGGTCACGCTAATCCCCGAGCGCGAGCACAAATTCCCGGGCTCCTACCTGATGCGGGCCCTGACCGGCCTCGACACCGCGCTCTGGGACTTGCGGGGAAAACTCGAGGGCAAGAGCGTCTGCGCATTGCTCGGCGGGAAGCCGCGGCCCTTCCCGGTCTATGCCTCCAGCATGAAGCGCGGCGAGATCACGCCGGAAGCCGAGGCCGAACGGCTGAAGCGGCTGCAGGGCGAGCATGGCTACAAGGCCTTCAAGTTCCGGGTCGGCAAGGAATGCGGCCATGACCAGGACGAGTGGCCGGGCCGCACCGACGCGATCGTGCCGCAGGTCCGCAAGGCGCTGGGCGACAGCGCGATCCTGCTGGTCGATGGCAACAGCGGCTACACCCCGAAGAAGGCGATCGAGGTGGGCCACATGCTGCAGGACCATGGGGTCGTGCATTTCGAGGAGCCCTGCCCCTATTGGGAATACCACTGGACCAAGGAGGTGAAGGAAGCGCTCGACCTCGACGTCACCGGCGGTGAGCAGGATTGCGATCTCGCCCTCTGGCGTTTCGCGATCGACGTGCGCGCGGTCGACGTGGTGCAGCCCGATGTCTGCTACATCGGCGGCATCAACCGCACGATGAAGGTGGTCGAGATGGCGAAGCGGGCCGGCCTGCCGGTTACGCCGCATTCCGCCAACCTCTCGATGGTCACGGTGTTCACGCTGCATCT
>JAYSFH010000646.1:0-2614 GCA_041913405.1 Dongia sp.
GGTCGGCGAGCTCGAAATCCGCGAAGTCGAAGCCGGGCGCCACCGTGCAGCCCACCAGGCTGAATCCCATGGGGCTGGCCCGCCCGCCGGCGGCCGGCGTGGCGCCGAACCAGGACCCGGCCGGGACTACGTGCTGGTAGAGGAGATCGCCGCCGAGCCGGGTGGTCTTGAGCGTCCCGGCGGGATCGATCTCGACCACGTCCAGCAGATCGCCGGCATGGAAGTGCCAGACCTCGTCGGCCTTGATGCGGTGGAGGTGGGAACATTGGCCGGCTTCCAGCAGGAAATAGATCGCCGTCGATAGGCTGCGCGCGCCGCCGAATCGCCGGGGCAGGGCGGCCGCGACGACGCTTTCCGAGGCGCGATAGGTCTCGCGGAACCAGCCGCCCTCGGGATGTGGGGCAAGCTGCAGCCGCTCGACGATCGCACTGACGTTCATGGGCGTCCTCTAACTTGACGGGTGCAGACCCCCATGGAACCCTATCGGAGATGGCGGAAGGCCGGGGGACTCGCGTAGCTGATGCCGAGCATCTATCAGATCAAGCCGCGCTTCCAGGCGTTGCTGCGGCCGCTGGTGCGCTGGCTCGCATCGGAGGGCGTTACCGCCAACCAGGTGACGGTTGCGGCGGCGGTCTTGTCCGTAGCGGCCGGCTGGGCGCTGGCCCATTGGGCAATGCGCCCGCAGATATGGCTGCTGTTGCCGGTCGTCCTATTCCTGCGCATGGCCTTGAATGCGATCGACGGGATGCTGGCGCGTGAGCATGGGCAGAAGAGTTCGCTGGGTGCGTTCCTGAACGAGCTCTGTGACGTGATCTCTGATGCGGCACTCTATGTGCCCTTCGCCTTGATTCCCGAAGTATTCCCGGAAGGCGTTGTCCCGCAGCCTCCGATCCCGGGTGTAGATCCCCTCGTCGTGATCGTCGCCGTGCTGCTGGCAGGATTGAGCGAGATGGCGGGTGTCGTTGCGGTCCAGGTCGGCGCGGAGCGGCGCTATGACGGGCCGATGGGCAAGAGCGACCGCGCTTTCGCTTTCGGCCTGCTGGCGGTCCTGCACGGCCTCGGCCTCGTCCCGGCACCCTGGCTGACTTGGGCGATCGGGTTCATCGCCGTTCTGACCGCCTGGACCATCGTCAATCGTGTGCGCGCAGCGTTGCGCCAGGCGGCGGCTTGATCCCGTTCGAGATCACCGACAACGCGGCCATTGCGCTGCTCGGCGTCTTCGCGCTGCTGATCCTGGCCAGCGGCGTCGCCTTTGGCCTCGCCAAGAAGAATCCCGACCGCGACTACACCGAATTGAAGCTCCGGATCCGCACCTGGTGGGTGATCGTCATCCTGTTCGCGCTGGCGATTGCGCTGCCGCCGATCTTCGCGATCTGCCTGCTGGGCTTCGTGAGTTTCCTCGCCTTCAAGGAGTACATCACGCTGATCCCGACCCGGCGCGCCGATCACCGCGTGCTGTTCTGGGCCTATCTCACCATCCCGGCGCAATACTATTGGGCGGCCGACGGCTGGTACGGGATGTTCATCATCTTCATCCCGGTCTACGCCTTCCTTCTGCTGCCCGCCCGCATGGTGCTGATCGGCGAGACCGAGGGCTTCATCCGCGCCGCCGGCACCCTGCACTGGGGCCTGATGACCACGGTCTTCAGCCTGAGCCACATGGCCTATCTGCTGGCGCTCCCGGCGAACGTGAATCCGGCCGGTGGCAGCGATGGACTGTTGCTCTATCTGCTTCTGCTCACCCAATTGAACGACGTCGCGCAGTATGTCTGGGGCAAGACTTTCGGTCGGCACAAGGTGGTGCCGAAGGTCAGTCCGAAGAAGACGCTGGAAGGGCTGGCCGGCGGGATCCTGACCACCACCCTGGTTGCGTTTTTGGCTGGCCCCTATCTGACGCCGCTGACGCCGATCGAGGCGGCGATTGCGGGCCTGCTGATCGGCTGTGCGGGGTTCATCGGCGACATCTCGGTCTCGGCCGTGAAGCGCGACCTCGGCATCAAGGACAGCGGCAGCATCCTGCCCGGCCATGGCGGCATCCTCGACCGGGTAGACAGCCTCACCTTCACCGCGCCGCTGTTCTTCCACTTCGTCTACTATCTGCACTACTGATGGTCCGGCTGCTCCGTCTCGCGTTCTGGATCCTGATCGGACGGCCGCTGGTCCTGATCGTGCTGGGCCTCAACGTGCGCAACCTGAAGAACCTGCCGCGGACCGGGCCGGCGATCGTGGTCGCGAACCACAACAGCCATCTCGACACCTTCGTGCTGATGACGCTGTTCCCGCTTCGGCAACTGCATCGCCTGCGGCCGGTCGCGGCGGCGGATTACTTCCTGCGCAACCGGCTGATTGCCTGGTTCACCCTCAACATCGTCAACATGATCCCGCTGGACCGGACGCGCGTCGGCAAGCGCGGCGAGGATCCGCTTGAGAATTGCGCCAGGGCGCTGGAGGCCGGCGAGATCCTGCTGGTCTATCCGGAAGGCACGCGTGGCGAGACCGAGGCGCTGGCGAAGTTCAAGGGTGGGGTCGCGCGGCTGAAGGAACAGCATCCCGATGTGCCGGTCGTACCGGTCTACATGCAGGGCCTTGGCCGCGCCTTGCCCAAGGGCGAGTT
>JAYSFH010000647.1:0-729 GCA_041913405.1 Dongia sp.
GTCCCCTTCCCTCGGACATAACGAATCCGGGGCGAGCTAGCCGAAGGAGCACAGTCCAAGTTCTGGGAGGGACAGCGCCGAAAGCCGTAAGGTGGCAGCTCACAAAATACAGGGGACGCTACACTTCAAAGAGGCAGCCGCAAGGCCGCCTCTTTTTGATTCCACCTAATGTTCGTCATGCTCGGACCCAGCGGACGAATGTCCGCATTCGCGAACGGGGCCGGGCATCCCGTGCAGACGGCACCAGACCCCGGGTCCCGCCCGGGGGTGACCAGAGACTAGGTGTACTTCATCCCCTTCTTCTCGGCGGTCATCCAGGCCGGCTTCAGCTTGGCGATCTTCTTGTGGACCGGGCAATCGGGGGCGTGGGCGCCGGGGAGGTAGCCGATGCTCATCAGGAACTCGCCGACGATCTCGCCGCCGGTGAAGACGAAGGTCTTCTTGAACAGCTTCATCCACTCCGGCTTGGCCAGCGGATGCTGCGCGGCGAGCCAGGCGGCGAAGGAGCCGTGGCTCTTCTGCAGCGCCTGGATGCGCTTTGCGTTCTCGATCGCGGCGTTGACCTTGAGCTTGTTGCGGATGATGCCGGCATCGTTCAGCAGCCGGGCGCGATCCCGCTCGCCGTAGCGCGCGACCTTGGCGATCTCGAAGTTGTGGTAGGCGTCGCGAAAGCCCTGCTGCTTCTTCAGCATGGTGAGCCAGGAAAGACCGGCCTGGTTGATCTCCAGG
>JAYSFH010000647.1:739-2598 GCA_041913405.1 Dongia sp.
CGCTCGAACAGCTCGTTGTCGTCGGCGATGGGATAGCCGTAGTGCTCGGCGTGATAGGGCCCGTGCCATTCGTGACCGGGTGCGACCTTGCAATATCCGCTCATGATTCCCCCGCAGTCTGCGGCTACTTCGCATGCTCCAGCATGGTGAGCGACAGACCATAATGCCAGAACAGGAAGACGCCGATACCCCAGAGCAGGAAGGTGATCAAGGTCGTCGCGATCAGCTTCTGCTTCAGGTGCGTGACCGCCGGCGCGCCGTGATCGTGGCCGGCCTCCGGGTTTTCGTTGCGCCTGACGCCCCAGGGCAGGACCGCGAACAGCACCACCCACCAGACCACCATGTAGATGAAGAAGGATCCAAGCCAGTTCATTTTTCCGATTACGCCTGTTCGAGCTCGATGAGCGTGCCGAGGAAATCTTTCGGGTGCAGAAACAACACCGGCTTGTCGTGGGCGCCGATCTTCGGCTGGCCGTCGCCGAGCACGCGGGCGCCCGAGGCCTTCAACTGGTCGCGGGCGGCGAGGATATCGTCCACCTCGTAGCAGACATGGTGGATCCCGCCCGCAGGATTGCGCGCCAGGAAGCCGGCGATCGGCGAATCCTCGCCGAGCGGCTGCAGCAGCTCGATCTTGGTGTTCGGCAGCTCGACGAAGACGACGGTGACGCCGTGCTTCGGCTGCGCGACCGGCGCCGAGACCTTGGCGCCGAGTGCGCCGCCATAGAGCCCCGCCGCCGCGGTGAGGTCGGGCACTGCAATCGCCACGTGATTGAGACGTCCGATCATCGGTGGTATCCGGTCAAATCCAAGGGGCGGCCATGTTGCAGTGCACGTGCCCGAGGTGCAACCACTCTTCGGTTGGAGACGCGGCGGTTGCCGCGTCACAACAGCGCGATGGGAAAAAGAGATATGAGCGTCGATCTCGCGGCCTTGGAATTCGCCAACGATGCCTTCTACCAGGCCTTTGCTGCGGGCAGCCTCGAGGCGATGACCGCTGTCTGGGCCGAACAAGCCAATGTCTTTTGCGTTCATCCCGGCTGGCCGCCGCTCACCAACCGGGCCGAGGTGCTGGCGAGTTGGCGCGAGATCCTCAGCAATGCCGGGCCGGTTCCGGTCAGCGCGGTGGCGCCGAAGGCGACGATCTTCGGCGATGTCGGGCTGGTCTGCTGCTATGAGCGATTCGGCGACCAGCATCTGGTCGCCAGCAACCTGTTCATCCGCGCCGACGGCGGCTGGCGCATGATCCATCACCAGGCCGGTCCCCTGGCCCGCGTGCCGGAGGAGGCCAAGGTCCAGGACGAACCGCCGCCGCGGCATTGAAACTGCATTGAGGGCACGGCGGCGCATTGCGCCCACCGGTCGACGGCGGCATATTGGCAATCATGAATCGGATTTTTCCTTTGCGACTCAACATGAAGCTGGCCGCGCTGGGCTTGGCCGGGGCGGTTGTCTCCGGGACCGCTGCGCTGGCCGATTACAATGCCGGGCTCCAGGCCTTCAACGCCGGCAACTACAAGGCGGCGATGAAGGAATGGAACGCGCCGGCCCAGGGCGGCGACGCCCAGGCGCAGCATGGGCTAGGGCTGATCTACGAGACCGGGCGCGGCCTGGAGAAGCCGGACATCAAGGAAGCGATCCGCTGGTACGAGGCTTCCGCCAAGCAGGGTTACGCCCCGGCGCTGAACAACCTGGCGATGCTCTATGCCAGCGGCCGCGGCGTCGCCAAGGACCAGAAGAAGGCGATCGAGCTCTGGAAACAGGCGGCCGAGAAGAACAACACCACCGCCGAGTTCAATCTCGGCATCCAATACATGCTGGGCGAGGGCCTGGCGAAGAGCGATGAAGAGGGCGCCCGCTGG
>JAYSFH010000648.1:0-2597 GCA_041913405.1 Dongia sp.
CCTTCAGGGCCTCATAGTCCTTGGAATAGCGGTCGATCGCCTTCCAGGACATGTCGGCCGAGGACGCCATCGCCGCCTGGGTGATGATCGCCTTGAGCTCCTCCGGCAAGGCTTCGTATTTCGTCTTGTTGAACAGGATCTCGAACTGCTCCGAACATTGGTGGAAGCTCTGCAGCATGCAGATCTTCGAGACGTCCGGGAAGCCCAGCACCTTGTCCGAGGAGGCGTTGTTGAACTCGGCGGCGTCGAGCAGGCCGCGGTCCATCGCCGGCACGATCTCGGCGCCCGGCAGCGCGTTCACCGCCGCGCCCAAGGCCGTGAAGATGTCGATCGAGAGGCCGACGGTGCGGAACTTCAGGCCCTGCAGGTCCTCGGCCTTGGCGACCGGCTTCTTGAACCAACCGAGCGGCTGGGTCGGCATCGGTCCATAGAGGAACGAGACCACGTTCATGTTGAGGTTCGAGTAGATTTCCTGCTGCAGCTCCTTGCCGCCGCCGTAGTAGTGCCAGGCGAGGACCATATTGGGATCCATGCCGAAGGCCGGCCCCGAGCCCCAGAGCGCCAGGGCGTTCTCCTTGCCGTACCAGTAGGCGACGACGCCATGGCCGCCGTCGAGCGTGCCCTTGTTGACGGCGTCCAGCAGATCGAAGGCCTTCACCACCGAGCCAGAGGGCAGCACCTCGATCTTCAGCCGCCCGCCCGACATGGTGTTGGCCTTGGCGGCGAAGTCCTGGGCGTATTCATGGAAGATGTCCTTGGCCGGCCAGGTGCTCTGCCACTTCATGGTGACCGGGTCTTGCGCGCGCGCCACTTGCGGCGCGGCGAGCGCGGCGGCGCCGCCGATGCCGGCGGTGGCTGCGCTGCGCAGGAATTTGCGACGAGACGGATCGGACGGACGCTTGGTTTCGCGCTTCTTCATGGTTCCTCCCACTGGTTTGCTGAATGCTGGATAGGCTACTCCGACAAAGACATGTTCCTGACATCGGACACTAATTCAGCTATAGGAGCGGGTCGAGGGCAATCCGCCGCCGGGGCTCTACGACCAAGGTAGTAAGCGGCATCGAACCGGGCGCCGGGCGAACGGCCCGCGCCCGCACGCGCCACAGCGTCCGAAATTCGGACCGCTGTCCCGCGCCGTCAACGGGCGGAAATCCGGCGCTTGCGAGCCTGTCGGCGGTCTGCCATGCACGATGTAGAGACGTGAACGGTCCGGAGCAGCATGGAACTCGTCAACCAGTTCATCTTCATCGGCGCCTTGCTGATCCTGCTGAGCATTCTCGCGGGCATGGTCTCGTCGCGCCTGGGCGCGCCGTTGCTGCTCGTCTTCCTGCTGCTCGGCATGCTGGCCGGCGAGGATGGCGTGCTCGGGATCGCCTTCGCCGACTACCGCTCCACCTTCGCGGTCGGCTCGATCGCGCTCGCCATCATTCTGTTCGAGGGCGGCCTCCGGACCCCGCGCGACGTGGTCCGGCTGGTGTTCTGGCCCGCCTTCAGCCTCGCGACCCTGGGCGTGCTGCTTTCGGCCTTCGCCATCGCCGGGCTGGCACATCTCTTCATGGGCCTTTCGCCGCTGGAAGGCGTGCTGCTGGGATCGGTGCTGGCCTCGACCGATGCCGCCGCGGTCTTCATGCTGCTGCATGGCAGGGGCTCGGCGGTCAATGCCCGGGTCGGCGGCACGCTCGAGCTGGAATCCGGCATGAATGACCCCATGGCCGTGTTCCTGACCCTGGTCTGCGTCCAGCTGTTGCTGAACCCGGCGCTCTCCCCCGGCTGGTACGCGCTGGAGGAGCTGGCCATCGGCTTCATCGGCGGCGGCGCGATCGGACTCGCGGGCGGCTTCGCCTTGCGCTGGCTGGTCGAGCGCTTGAACCTCACCGCGGCGCTCTACCCAATCCTGATCGTGGCCGGGGCCTTGCTGATCTTCGGCGGCGCCAACCTGGTCCATGCCAGTGGTGCTGGCCCGCGCGCCCTACCGGGCGCAGCAGGTGATCGCCCGCTTCCTCGACGGGCTGGCCTGGCTGTCGCAGATCGCGATGTTCCTGCTGCTGGGCCTCCTGGTGACGCCGTCGCGGTTGCTGCACGACCTGCCCTACGGCATCGTCATCGCCGTGGCGATGATCCTGGTCGCCCGGCCGGGCTCGGTCGCGATTGCGCTCCTGCCCTTTCGCTTCACCTGGCCGGAGCGCGGCTTCATCGCCTGGGTGGGGCTGCGCGGCGCGGTGCCGATCTTCCTGGCCTCGATCCCGATCCTGGCCGGTGTTCCGGATTCCCAGCGCTATTTCAACATCGCCTTCGTCGTGGTGCTGGTCTCCCTGCTGGTCCAGGGCTGGACGGTCCAGCGCGCCGCGCGCTTCCTCGGCCTGACCGTGCCGGATGACGATGCCGGACATGATCCCCTCGATCTCGGCCTCGGGCCCAAGGCGGGGCGCGAGCTGGCCGGCTTCCGGGTGAAGCCGGGTGCGCGCGCCTTGCGCCACAACTACGGCGCGCTCGGGCTCCCAGCCGATGCCCAGGTCCTGGCCGCGATCCGCGACGAGAAGCCGGTCGAGGGCTTCCGCGAGGTGAGGCCGGAGGTCGGCGACTACGTGATCGCCATC
>JAYSFH010000649.1:0-682 GCA_041913405.1 Dongia sp.
GGAAGCCTGGATCGGCAGACTTCGTGCCCTCGATCCCAAGCTGGATTTCGCCACCTGGCCGGACTGGGGCGATCCTGGCAAAGTCGATTTCATCATCGTGGGCGGGCGCTCGCCGGGCGATCTCTCGATCTTCAAGAACGCAAGGGCGATCCAATCGACCTGGGCCGGCGTCAACCATCTGCTCAAGAGCAAGTTTCCGCCTGGTGTCCCGATCGCGCGGATGGTCGACCAGGGGCTTTCGGCCAATATGGTCGAGTACCTGGTCTACTGGGTGCTCGATGCCTTGCGCCAGGGCCGGGAGCTTCGCGCGGCGCAGCGCCAGGGCAAATGGATCGACCTGCCGCTGCGCTGGGCGCGTGATTTCCCGGTCGGCATTTTGGGCCTCGGCACCTTGGGCGTCGCAACGGCGGAGAAACTGGTAGGCCTCGGCTTCCCGGTCTCAGGATGGAGCCGCACGGCGAAGACCGTGGCCGGCGTCCGCGCATTCCACGGTGCTGGGCAGCTCGGCGATTTCCTCGCCCGTCTGAAATTGATGATCTGCCTGCTGCCTTTGACCGACGACACCGAGGGCATTCTCGACGCGAAGCTCTTCGCCGGCCTGCCCGAGGGAGCGATCCTGGTGAATGCCGGGCGCGGCGGGCATACCAACGAGGCCGATCTCCTCGCCGCACTCGATTCCGGC
>JAYSFH010000649.1:737-2594 GCA_041913405.1 Dongia sp.
AACCGCTGCCCCCCGACCATGTGTTCTGGCGGCGCGAGGATATCGTGATCACGCCGCATGCCGCGGCCATCACCCGCGCCGGAACCGGGGCCGAGGATATCCTGGAGAACTACCGCCGCGCGCTGGCCGGCAAACCGCTGCTCAATCCGGTCGATCCTTCGCGCGGCTATTAGCCGTCAGGTGGTTGTCCCATTGCGGCAGGTGGTTGGCGGGCTGGTCCAGCACGGTCGAAGCAACACCATTCCGCGAAACCGTGACACGAATACGCGTGCCGGCTCCCGAGGTGAAGACGAAGCCGCCATCCGTCCCCGCGGCCGCAATGCCACAGCCGTCGCGCAATTCCACGCAACCGAGATAACGCCGCTCCGGCAACTGCCAGAAGGCGGCGGCACCGCCGTGCGGCGAGGTCGCGGCAACAATCGCACCGCTGCGGTCGATGGCGGCGCTGCCGCAATAGCCGCGCAGCCGCATCAGGTCGTCGAGCGGGAGTTCGAGAAACTCGATCGCGCCGTCGCGGGTGAGCAGGCCGGCCATCGGCCGCCAGTCGGTCGCGGCATCCTGGTCCTGCATGACGAAGACGATCTCGCCGGCCGCAGCTTGCACCAGGTGGCGGATCGAGAGCGAGATCAGGTCCTCGTCGAGTACGTGTTTGGCGATCAGTGTGCCGTCCCGCGCATCCAGCAGCACCAGGCTGGACTCGATTTCCGCTTCCATCGCCAGCTTGTCGCGGATGCCGCCGTTGCCGATGGCAAGGCTGCGATCCGGTTCTGCCCAGATCAGCTCATGCGGCTCGATGCCATGGGCTGGGAAGGTGGCGACGCGTGTGCCATCGGCGACATTGAAGACGGCGATGCTGCCGGCCTGGTCGCCGTCGCGGCTCTCGGTCGCGTAGAGCAGGTTGCCGGCGCGGTTGAAGACCGCATGGCCGTCGAAGCTGCTGCCCTGCGGCGCCGCAATCCGGTTCAGCAGCGCCCCGTCCTCGGCGCGGCAGAAGGTGATGGCGGTGCCGGGCTTGCGGTCGATGATTGCGCAGAGCTTCCGGTCCGGGCTGAGCTCGAGCGTATGGCCGCGCGCCGGCATGCTCCGCTGCCAGACGATCCTGCCCTTCGCGTCGAGACCGGCGGCCCCGTGGCCCTCCGGACCCGGCTTGAAGTTGCAGGCACTGAAGTAGCGCGGCGGTTCTTGCTTGCGGGAGAGCAGGCCCATCTCAGGATCCGTCGCCGTCCAACTCGTTGAAGCCCAGCGCGATGCCGATCGCCGCCGGCACCTTCTGTTTCAGCACGTCGCGCAGATGGTTGACCGCGATCAGCAGCGCGCCAACTTTCTTGCGGCCCTCGGGATCGGTGACGGCCGTGTCCAGCGGCTCCGGCGCAGCATCGATCGCGGCCAGGGCGGCATCGAAGGCCTTCGCGATCTCATCCTTGAGTGCGGCCTGGTCCGGGCCGAGCAGCGTCGAGAAACCCGATGTCCCCGCCATCGCATCGCGCAGCGCCTGCAGGTTCAGCTTGATGTTCTTCAGTGACCGGCCGGCGCGCCACTGTTCGGCGGATTTCGGCTTCGCCTTGTCGAGCGTCTGGCCGCGCGGTCCGGCGATCTTCTGGTCGCTGACGATCTGCAAGCCGGTCATCAGCCCGGCATAGAGCTGGGCGGTCGCTTCGTTCGGATCCTGGGCGAACAGCTTGGGGGTCGTCTGTGCCTGCTCCCAGGCCGCCGCCAGCTCTTGTGCCACATTGTCGAGATTATGCGCGATCGCCTGGATCACGCCGATGCGCGCCTTCTGCTCCGGTCCGGCCGAGAGCACCTGGCGCGCCGTGTCGCCGTAGAGCAACCGCTCCAGGGCGGGCAGGCCCTGCACCG
>JAYSFH010000650.1:0-2593 GCA_041913405.1 Dongia sp.
CGCCGTGGCGGCATTGCGGTCTATGAACTGCTGGGACTGACCGAAACCCGCGCCGAGCTCGGCGATCTCACCTGGATCGCCCAATACGACGATGGATTCGAACGCTATCTCAACCGCGATTTCGACGGCGCCGTGGCAGCCTTCCGCGAAGCCGACCGCCTCCGCGGCCGCGACGAGCCCTCGCGCCGCATGATCCTGCGCTGCCACCGCTACATCGAACAGGCCCCGCCGCTCGATTGGGACGGCACCGACACGGCGGAGAGCAAGTAGCGCGCTGATAGCTGCGCGCTATCGAATCCAGTCCCCAACGGCATTCGTCCTGGCCCCTCCTTTCAGCGATCTTCAATCCAGCGCTGCGGCCGCTTCCGGACCTCAGCCGAGACTCGTTGAAGGAGAAACACGATGAACATGAGGAACCTGACCGCCGCCGCTTTCCTTGCCGGCGCCACCATCCTGGCCGCCACCGCCGCCAGCGCCAACGGCTGCCCCGCCAACCAGATGGGCCAGAACGCGCTCGGCAACGCGCCGACCAAGCCGGTCGGCGTCACCGACACCGTGCTGGAATCGATCGACCTCGCCCAGCAGATGGTGAAGCTCGACGACCACAAGCTGCGCATCCGCCGCCTGGAGATCCAGCCCGGCGGCATCGTCCCGCTGCATGACCATGCCGACCGCCCGGCGCTGATCTATATCGTCTCGGGCGAGATCACCGAGTTCGCCAGCAACTGCAAGACCGGCATCGTGCACAAGGCTGGCGACAGCTCGCGCGACGCCGATCTGAAGCACTGGTGGAAGAACATGAGCAAGAAGCCGGTGGTGCTGATCTCCGCCGACGTCCTGCACGACGCGATGGACATGAACATGTAAGGACGCCCAGCCCCACCCGTCTCCAACGAGGGGCGTCCTTCTGCGAGGCGTGATGCCGGTCCACCCCACCCCGGCATCACGCCGCTTCCTTTTGAGGCATGACATGCGCCAAGACAGCTTCCGCAATCTCGTGATCGGCCTGATCGCCTTTCTCACCCTGGTCGATCTCTTCGCCACCCAGGCGATCCTGCCGGCGCTGGTGACGCATTACGGCGTCAGCCCGGCCGCCATGGGCCTGGCCGTCAATGCCAGCACCTTCGGCATGGCGGTCGCGGGGATACTGGTCTCGCTGTTCAGCCGCCACATCGATCGTCGCAAGGGCGTCGTGCTCAGCCTGATGCTGCTTTCGGTTCCCACCGCCCTGCTCTCGGTCGCGCCGGACCTCGCGACCTTCACCGCGCTGCGGGCGATCCAAGGGCTCCTGATGTCCACGGCCTTCACCCTGACCCTGGCCTATCTCGCCGAGAATTGCAGCGTCCGGGCCTCGGGCGGAGCTTTCGCCGCCTACATCACCGGCAATGTCGCCAGCAATCTGTTCGGCCGCCTCATATCCGCAGCCGTCGCCGACCATCTCGGCCTCTCGGCCAACTTCATTCTCTTTGCCGGACTGAACCTGGCCGGCGCCGCCCTGGCCTTGGCCAGCCTCCGGCGCACCCAGCCGATGCCGGCCTCCTCGGATAGTGTCGGCGACCGCATGCGTTTCGCCCTGCGCGATCACCTGCAGAACCCTGCGCTGCGGGTCGCCTTCGCCATCGGCTTTCTCATTCTCTTCGCCTTCATCGGCACCTTCACCTATGTGAACTTCGTGCTGGTGCGGGAACCCCTGGCGGTCAGCCCGATGCAGATCGGCCTGGTCTATTTCGTCTTCCTGCCGTCAATCGTCACCACGCCGCTGGCCGGCCGCGCGGTCCAGGCCTTCGGCACCCGCCCGACCTTCTGGTCGGCGCTGGCGCTGGCCGGGCTGGGACTGCCGCTGCTGCTGACGGCATCGCTGCCGGTCGTGCTGACCGGGCTCGCCTTGGTCGGCGTCGGCACCTTCTTCGCCCAGGCCGCCGCCACCGGATTCGTCGGCCGCGCCGCCACCGGCGACCGCGGCGCCGCAGGCGGCCTCTATCTCGCCAGCTATTTTCTCGGCGGCCTCGCCGGCAGCTTCGTCCTGGGGCAGCTGTTCGACCGCTTCGGCTGGCCGGCCTGCGTCGCGGGGATCGGCCTCGCCCTGGGGCTCGCGGCTTTGCTGGCGTTCCGCCTCACCGTCGGGCGTGCTATGGAGGAATATCCAAGGCACACCGGACAGAAAGATGAGCAAAACCAAGTCGCCTGACCAGCTCCGCAGCGCGCGCTGGTTCGCGCCCGACGATCTCCGCTCCTCGACCCATCGCTCGCGGGCGATGCAGATGGGCTACGCCCCATCCGAATGGTCCGGCAAGCCGGTCATCGCCATCATCAACACCTGGTCCGACATCAATCCCTGTCACGCCCATTTCAAGACCCGGGTCGATGACGTGAAGCGCGGCGTGCTGCAGGCCGGCGGCTTCCCGGTCGAACTGCCCGCGATCTCCCTGGCCGAGATCTTCGTCAAGCCGACCACCATGCTCTATCGCAACATGCTGGCGATGGACACCGAGGAACTCATTCGCTCGCACCCGGTGGACGGCGTCGTGCTGATGGGCGGCTGCGACAAGACCACGCCCGCCTTGCTGATGGGCGCCACCAGTGCCGGCCTGCC
>JAYSFH010000651.1:0-2593 GCA_041913405.1 Dongia sp.
GAGCAGCCTTCCAACAGCACGGAAGAGGACGTCGCCTACAAGACCGAGGAAGACTACATCAAGGAGACCTTCATCACCGTCCGCCGCTTCAACGAGCGGGTGATGGACGATCCGGCCTATGCGACCCTACTCGACACCTTCGGCGGCAACCTCTTGTTCGTCAGCGGCTCACGCCCGATCCGCCGCCAGCAGGACGGCGTCGAGCAGCGCCTTACCCTGACGCACCCGACCCAGATGCGCGCCATCCCGCACAACGGCATCCTGCAGCAGATGGCGCTGCTGGCGAACACGGTCGGCGGCATGGGCGAGGCGATCGTCCGCGATCCTGAGCGTTTCCAGCGGGTCTACAAGGCGAGCCCGCGCCTGCGCCGCCTGCTGGGCATGGTCGAATGGGCCCTGGAGTTCACCGATCTCGAGGCCTTGAAGTCCTATATCGACCTCTATGATCCCGGCCAGTGGCTCTCCCGCGCCGCGCAGATGAAGGATCCGGACGAGGCCCAGGGCCTGCGCGCGGTCGCCGAGCACCTGGAGCACGAGAACGTCTACAACCGCCTCGCCAAGATCTACCGCGTGTTCCAGCGCGACATGATCGATCTGCGAGACGGGTTGGCGCTGGTCGGCCTGCCGAAGCAGAAGATTCCCAGCGAGGTCCGCGCCAACCTGCGTGTGCTGCACGGCATCCGGATCGCGCTGATCATGCGGATCTTCACCCTCGCGATCCATGTCCCGGACTTCTCGCAGCAGCACAACATCACCCGCGAGCAGTTGCTCACCAAGATCTTCCACCTTGAGATCGACGACGCGATGCGCAAGCTCGCGACCATCGTCCCGAAGGTGGAGGAGACCAAGTTCGAAGGCGACTTCGGCGAAGTCGCGACCTATGTCGGCGACTGGACCCAGACCTATGAACGCGAGCATGCCCGGATCTTCCAGCCGATCGCCGGCCTCTACACCCTGATCCTGCGGGTGAGCTCGGGCGTCACCCACACGATCGGCGCCATGGGGTAGGGGCGGCGGCCCCCTCCCTATCGTTTTTACCGGCTCGCCCGACGCGCGCTGATCTGCGATAACCCCTGGCAAAGCGAGAGAGTCAGGGGATTTCCATGCAGGTCGCCTATCAGCCGAAACCGTCGGCCGCCGCCGTCATTGCCGTGCTTGTGCCCGAGGGCGGCAAGCTCGGTGCCCGGGCTTTGGCGATCGACACTGAGCTCGGCGGCGCAATTGCCCGCGCCGTCACCGCGCCGGCCTTCAAGGCCAAGCGCGAGCAGATCATCGAGCTGATCGCTCCGGTCAAGGACGGCCCGCGCCGCGTGCTGATCGCCGGCGCCGGCGTGCCGAAGGAGTTGAGCGCCCGCAATGCCCGCAGCCTCGGCGGTGCGATCGCCGCGCGCCTGATGGCGGTGCATGAGCCGCAAGTCGACCTGCTGGTCGACCTGCCGAAAGGCACGCCGCTCGGCGAAGGCGAGCTCGCCGCCAACCTCGCCCTAGGGCTGCGCCTGCGCAACTACCGCTTCGGCAAGTATCTCACCAAGGAGAGGCCCGACAAGCCGAAGCTCCTCACCGGCGTCACGCTGGTCACCGCGAAAATCGCGGAGGCGCGGAAGCTCGACCAGCGCCTGGCCGCCGTCGCCGAAGGCGTGCATTTCGCCCGCGACCTCACCAACGAGCCGCCCAACGCGCTCTATCCGGAAGAGTTTGGCGCGCGGATGAAGGCCTTCTCCAAGCTTGGCGTGAAGGTCGAGGTGCTCGACGTCGCCGCGATGAAGAAGCTCGGCATGGGTGCGCTTCTCGCAGTCGGCGGCGGCTCGCAGCGCCCGCCGCGTCTGCTGGTTCTTCAATACAACGGCGCGAAGCAGACGAAAGACGGCCCAATCGCCTTCGTCGGCAAGGGTGTCTGCTTCGACGCCGGTGGCCTCTGCCTGAAGAAGCCTTCCGGCATGATCACCATGAAGGGCGACATGGCGGGCGGTGCCGCGGTGGTGGGCGCGATCCACGCCCTCGCCGCACGCAAGGCCAAGGTCAACGCGGTCGGCGTCGTCGGCCTGGTCGAGAACCTGCCTTCGGCCACCGCCTACAAGCCGGGCGACATCGTCACCACCATGGCTGGCCGCACCATCGAGGTGATCGATACCGATGCCGAGGGTCGCCTGGTGCTGGTGGACGCGCTCTACTACACCGCGACCCGCTTCAAGCCGCGCTGCATCGTCGATCTAGCCACGCTCACCTATGCCGTTTCCGCCGCGGTCGGCGGCGCCTATGCCGGCATCTTCTGCAACGACGAGCGCCTGAACAAGCAGCTGACCAGCGCGGGCGAAGCCACCGGCGAGCGCCTCTGGCGTCTGCCGATCGACGGCTACTACGACCAGAACCTGGAATCCGGCATCGCCGATTTCCGCCACCATTCGCCCGACGACGAATCTGCCGATGCCGCGCATGCGGCGGCCCTGTTGAAGAACTTCGTCGCCGATCGTCCCTGGGCGCATCTCGACATCGCCAGCAAGGAATTCACCGGCAAGGATCGTCCGCTGGTTCCCGCCGGCGCGACCGGATACGCGGTGGCCCTGTTGGAAGAATTCGCAGCGGGATTGGAATA
>JAYSFH010000652.1:0-2584 GCA_041913405.1 Dongia sp.
GGTACGCCTTCGCGTACCATGACGACCATTCTCTTTTCAGAGAATGATCGTCAATGCAGGGTGATGCCGTAAGTCAGAGCGCGGGCGACGGAGTCTTCGAGGAGGGCGCGGCCGAAGGGTTTGTGGAGGACGCTGACGGCGCCCATGTTGACCGCGGCGGCCATGCCGGTTTCGCAGTCCACGGTCTTCTCGCCGAACTCGCCTTCGTCGATATGCTCGCCGGAGATCACGATCACCGGGATGTCGAGGCCGTTGTCGCGCAGCCAGTTCATCAGGTCGATGCCGTCCATGCCGGGCATCTGCACGTCGGTCACGATCACGTCGGGCTTGGTCTCGCCGATCGCCACCGCCGCCACCTCGCCCGAATCGGCACAGGTCACGTCGTAGCCGCGCTGCGCCAGGCAGCGCGCGATGGTCTCGCAGAAGGCGTGGTCGTCATCGACCACCAGGATGTTGGGACGCTTGTCCGCAACGGCCGCGGCCGCCTGCTCGAAGGCATCGGTCGGCGCGCTCCAGGTCACGGCATCGGTCTTCGAAATTCTCTGGGACATCTCTTGGCCCTCTCCTGACTTTCCCTGCCGGGGCGGACGGTCCGCAGCCCGGGTCCGATCTTCAGCGGCGCGCGATCCAAACTCATTGATGTGGATCAAGTCTGCCTGGCGTTGTCTTCCGCCGTTGGGCGCCGTCAGGAACAGGGATAGGCTCAAGTTCTGAACAGAATATGAAAAATGCCGGTCCTCGGGTTTTTCCGGGATGGCCTGTCCAGCGGATTGTGCGGTATGTTGGGTAATGTCATTAGGGGGGGGTTTTGGGCTTCTTTTATTGCGCGCCCGGAAGGCGCGCCCCCCTCCCCGCCTCCCCCCATTAAGGGGGGAGGGATTCTTTGTTTAGGGCGAGTCGGCGTCTCTTCTATCCGAGAGCGTGACGCCGAGGGCCGCCAGCATGACGCAGGCGACGGCGAGGATCATGCGGGGGCCGGCGGGCTGGCTCAGGAAAATGACGCCGACCAGGGCGCCCACGGCGGGCTCCAAGGTCACCAGGATGCCGTAGGTGCGGGCCGACATCCGCTGCAGGGCGTGGAATTCCAGCACCAGCGGCAGCACCACGCCGATCAGCGAGACGCCGAGCGCGCCGGCGATGTCGAGCGCGCCGGCCGCGGCGATGCTGCCTTCCATGAGGGCCGGCACCAGCAACAGCAGGGCCGAGACCGACATCCCCAAAGCCAGGCCCTGGTTGCCGGGGAAGATGGCGCCGGTCTGCTTGCTCAGGGGAACGAAGGCGGCCCAGGCGAGGGCGGCGATCGCCGCGTAGAAGAGGCCGAGCGGGTCGATGTGGCTGCCGATATCCGGGGTGAGCAAGGCGACGCCGAGCGCGGCGATGCCGATCCAGAGGAAATGGATCAGCCGCCGCGAGGTCGCGACCGCAAGCCCGAGCGGCCCCAGGAAGGCGACGGTCGCGGCGATGCCGAGCGGGATCCGCTCCAGCGCCAGGAAGAAGGGCAGCACCATCGCCACATCGACGATGCCGAAGGCGAGGATCAGCCGCCAATGGCGGCGGATGAGTGTCCCGCTGTGCAGGAACAGCGCGCGCGGCTGGCTCATCAGGGTCAGCACGGCGGCGGAGAAGAGCGCGCTCGCGAAGGCGGTGCCGATCGGGCCCAGACGGGAGAACAGCACGGTCGCCAGGGCCGAGCCCAATTGCACGCAGACGATCGCCAGCAGCATGACGACGACGGGAGGCAGCCGCTGGATGCCTTCGGCAATGGCCCCGCGGGGCGGGGCGACGACCATCGCAGCGGGTGCGGCGCCGCCCGCGGCATCGGATTTCGGTCCCAGGCCGGAGCTGGATTGGGTCAGGACGGCGTGCATATTTTCTCCCCTTGCGTCCTGCGATTGAACCCCTGCCCTGCGCCCTTGGTCAACCGGCCGGCTTCGCGCTAGAATCCGGCGGCTTGCGGCGGTGGCGGGGGACGATGCCGGGTTGCATATCTTCGAGACGGATCGGGACGGCGCTGCGGGCGATGGCCGCGGGCGCGGTCTTGCTCTTGATGCCCGGGGCCGCGGTCGCCGACTTCCTGCCGCCGAAGACGCTGACCATCGCGCTCGACGACAACTACGCGCCCTATTCCTTCCGGCCGGAGCACGGCGACGTGCAGGGGATCATGCGCGATCTCTGGGACCTGTGGTCGAAGCGCAGCGGGGTCGCGGTCGAGTATGTCGCGGTCGAGCGCTCGCAGCGGCTGGCGGTGCTCGATGCCGGGAAGGTCGATGTCGCGGGCTACCTGGTCGGCACCGACACGCGCGACGCGGCCTATCTGCTGGCCCCGGTGCCGCCGGTCGAGGTCGAGATGGTGATCTTCTTCGATCGTGCGATCAGCGGCATCACCGGGGTCGAGAGCCTGGACGGCTTCACCGTCGGCGTGGTCGGCAACGGCAGCTGCACCGACTTCCTGCATGAGCACGGGGTCAACGCGCTCAAGGTCTATCCCGACTGGGACTCGCTGTTCGTCGCGGCGGCGCGCGGCGAGAACAACGTCTTCTGCAGCGGCCGCGCCGCCCGCCGCCCGCGGCGGGACAAACACAAC
>JAYSFH010000653.1:0-2354 GCA_041913405.1 Dongia sp.
CCATTCGGGCCGTGACCTGCCTCGACGAGCGGCAGCAGCCGGAGTTGGTGCTCG
The DNA here is from genome assembly GCA_041913405.1 of Dongia sp. GTDB lineage: Bacteria > Pseudomonadota > Alphaproteobacteria > Dongiales > Dongiaceae > Dongia. Next base: position 55 of record JAYSFH010000653.1, read on the forward strand.
CCTACCTGCGGGTGCTGACCAAGCTCGAGCCCGACTGGCCGGTGAAGAAGCCGATCACCGAATATGCATCGTCCATCGGCCTGGAGGACGGGCGCCTGTCCGCCATGACCGGCGACCAGCCGGAATGCCTCTGGGACTGGCATGATCGACATCCGGTCACCGGCGTCGCCGTCAAAGGCCGCGTGGTGCCATGCTGGCCCGCCGTTGCGGCTCTGGCGGAGCGCGCCCATCGGGTGACGCGCGACCGGATCCTGGTCGGCTGGGACATCGCGATCACGCCCTCCGGCCCGCTGCTGCTCGAGGGCAACTCCTATCCCGACGTGCATTATCCGCAGCGCATCTACCGCCGGCCCTATGGCGAGATGCGCATCGGCACCCTGCTTCGCCACCATATGGCGAGGCTGGAGCGCAAATGGGCGGAGGAGAAGCGCTCGGCTTAGGGCCGGGCGACGATATCCATCAGGCTCGACGTGTCCCAGCGATTGCCGCCGCGCTGCTGCACCTGGGCGTAGAACTGGTCGACCAGTGCGGTCACCGGCAGCCGCGCGCCGTTGCGATGCGCTTCCGCGAGGCAGATGCCGAGGTCCTTGCGCATCCAGTCGACCGCGAAGCCGAAGTCGAACTTGCCCTGGACCATGGTATGGGCGCGGTTCTCCATCTGCCAGGACTGCGCCGCGCCCTTGGAGATCACCTCGACCACCTTCGTCGTGTCGAGCCCGGCCTTCATCGCGAAATTCATGGCTTCCGCCAGGCCCTGGACCAGGCCGGCGATGCAGATCTGGTTCACCATCTTGGTGAGCTGGCCGCTGCCGACTGGGCCCAGCAGCACGCAGGCCTTGGCATAGGCGTCGATCACCGGCTTGGCGCGGTCGAAGTCCTTCTGCTCGCCGCCGCACATCACGCCGAGCTTGCCGTTCTCGGCGCCCGCCTGGCCGCCGGAGACCGGTGCATCGACGAAGCCGAGGCCGAGCTTGGCGCCCGCCTCGGCCAGCTCGCGCGCCACTTCCGCAGAAGCCGTCGTGTGGTCGACGAAGAGCGCACCCTTCGCCATGCCGGCGAAGGCACCGTCACTGCCGAGCACCACGCTGCGCAAGTCGTCGTCGTTGCCGACACAGGCGAAGACGATCTCGGCGCCCTTGGCGGCTTCGCGCGGGGTCGCGGCGGATCCACCCTTGTGGGTCTCGACCCATTTGGCGGACTTGGCGCCGGTGCGGTTGTAGACCGTCACATCATGACCGGCCTTCTTCAGATGCCCCGCCATCGGGAAGCCCATGACGCCCAGGCCGAGAAACGCAACCTTCATCATCCCCTCACTCCGAAATTCCTGGCTTGAATGCTTGGCTCTATTCCGCGGCGAGCATGCGGCGGTGCACCTCGTCCCAAGTCGCGCGGTCGCGCGCGGCCAGGATGCCGGTGGCGCCTTCCGCCTGGCTCGGGCGATAGCCATTCGAATTGAAATAGCCGATATGACCGCCAAGCTCTTCGATCAACGCGCCGCCCGGCGCATGGTCCCAGGGCATCACGCCGCTAAACATCAGGAAGTCGACCTCGCCGCGCGCGAGGCGCAGGTATTCGAGGCCGGCGCAGCGCACGCTCTTCACCTGCTGGACGCGCTCGCGACGCTGCATCACCCGCTGTGCGGTCGCGCGATCGCCCTTGGAGCCGACCGCGAGGATGCCGCGATAACGATCGGTCGCGGGCGGCGGCGCGAGGCGCTTGCCGCCGCTCCAGGCGCCGCTGCCTTTGACCGCATAGCTGGTGGTGTCGGTGACCGGATCATAGATCCAGCCGCCCAGCACCTGGTCGCGCTCGATCAGCGCCATCATGGAGCAGAACTCTTCCTTGCCCTCGGCAAAATTCGCCGTCCCGTCCACCGGATCGATGACCCAGACCGGCTGGTCCGAGGCCAAGCGTTGCATGACCGATGGATCGCGCGCGGTATCCTCCTCGCCGACCAGCAGCGATCCCGGCAGCAACTCGGCCAGCTTCGGCGCCAGCGCCGCTTCCATCGCTTCGTCGGCGACGGTCACGAAATCGCCCGGGCTCTTCTCGCGGATTTCGTGCTTCTGCAATTGCCGAAAGCGCGGCAGCACTTCGATCCGCGCGATCTCGCGCAACAGCTTGGCGACTTCAGCGGGCTCGGGAATCCTGGTCGTGGCCACCACGCTCACCCCCGTCCCTCGATCCAATCGCGGATGGTCGCCTCGTCGTGCAGGAAGTTCTCTCCAGACTTGACGTCGAGGCTGGCCGCCAGCCGGAGCACCTCGAACCCGCTGAAGCCCTCCGTGCCGATGGCGCGG
>JAYSFH010000653.1:2364-2580 GCA_041913405.1 Dongia sp.
CCACATGTCGGGATCGACGGCGTCGGTGTCGAGCTCCTCGATCTCCTCCTGCACCTCGCTCGCCCATTCGGCGGCCGCGGTGCGGCTGGTGTTGCCGTCCAGGACCGCCTGAAGCAAGGCGACGATCTCCTCGCGCGTCGGAACCGCGATTTCAGCCATGCTCTCGCCTCGCTTGCTCGTTCTCGTCCTGCACCGGCGTCACGCCGTAGCGGCGCT
>JAYSFH010000654.1:0-2576 GCA_041913405.1 Dongia sp.
GCCGGTATGTCATGCATGACGATCGGGCCGACCTTCAGCGTCTTCAGTTGCACGGGTGCCACCCGGACCGTGCCGTTCGCGGTTTCGGCCGCCAACGTGTAGTTGAGGTATTCGGGCTGCATGCCCAGCATCCGCGCATCGTCCGGCGAGATCACGATTGAGGTGGCACCGCTGTCGACCATGAAGCGAACGCTCGAACCGTCGATCGCGCCATAGACATGATAGTGCCCGTCCGCCTCGGCTTGAAAGGCGATCGAAGCCGGACCGGTCTCTGTGCCGCGGGCCGGGATGAGCTCGGCCGCGAAGCGGTCGCCGAGGCCGCCGAACTGGTCGCGATAGGAGTAGATCAGGATCAGCGCCGCGAAGATGACCCCCCAGGTCCCGAGATGCGCCAGCGTCGTCCCCGGCCGCGCCTGCAGCTTGGCCGCAAGACCGCCGGTCAGAACGGCGAGAATGATGCAGAGGTAGATGAGCTGCATGCGCTTGTCGTCGTCGTTCAGCGCACCCGGCGCGACCTTCGCCGCCAGCGCGACCACCCCGAGCAAGACTGCAGCGACAAGGAGCCAGATCCATCGGCTTTGCATGACGGCAGGATAGCCCGCTGCGCCGGGCCCATGGAAGTCATTTGGGCAGAAGCCATTTGGCAGGCCCGGCGCTCCTCCCGGCCCGCATGACCGGCATGCGCGGGGAGCGCCTTGTCCGCCCGAAAAGCCTTCTTTAGCTTTGCCGCAAAACATGTCGGAAAAGCAGGGGAAGCGTATGCCCGCCGCCGGGATGCCAGTCTGGGCACTCTACGTCATCACCGTCGCGATCTGGGGCAGCTCCTGGTACGGCATCAAGGTGCAGCTCGGCGTGGTCGCGCCGACGGTGTCGCTCAGCTATCGCTTCGCCCTGGCCGCCGCGATCCTCTGGCTGTTCTGCGCCGTCACGCGGCGCAGCCTGCGCTTTCCGGCGCGAAGCCATGTCTGGATGGCGCTGCAGGCGCTCTGCCTCTTCTGCGGCAATTACATTCTGTTCTACTACGCCGGCTTCCATGTGGTGAGCGGGCTGCTGGCGCTCTGCTTCTCCACGATCCCGCTGATGAACGTGTTCAACGCCGCCTTCTTCGTCGGCGAGCCGGTCGATCGCAACGTCATCCTGCCCAGCCTGATCAGCCTCGCCGGCCTGGTGCTGGTCTTCCTGCCGGAGTTCATGGAGAAAGGCCTCGGCTCCTCGCCGGTGATCGGTTTTGCCCTCTCGATGATCGCAACCTATCTGGCCTCGCTCGGCAACGTGCTTTCGGTGAAGCTGAAGAATGTCAGCGTGCCGGTGGTGCAGGCGAATACCTGGGGCATGACCTATGGCGCGCTGTTCTGTGCCGTGGTCGCGCTGGTCCAGGGTGCCAGCTTCAACTACGACCCGCGGACCGCGTATACGGTGTCGCTCGTCCTGCTGGCGGTCTTCGCCTCGGTGATCGGCTTCGGCACCTATCTCACCCTGGTGCAGCGGATCGGCGCCGGCCGCGCTGCCTTCTCCTCGGTGCTGTTCCCGCTGGTGGCGCTCTCGATCTCGACCGTGGTGGAGGATCACCATTGGACCCCGCTGGCGGTGGCCGGCGTGGTGCTGGTACTCTCCGGCAATCTCATCCTGCTGCTGCGGCGCCGTGCTCCGGCTGCCGCGCCGCAACTCCAGAAAGGCCCTGCCCAATGAACACCACGCCCCGGTTCGACGCCCAAGGGAATGATGGGCTGCAGTTCCAAGTGCGTCCGGAGATCAAGACCCTGCCGGATTCCGGCATCGTCGAGGTCTGGAAGATGGGCTTCACCGTGCCCGATGTGATCGGGCTCTGGGTGGGCGAGGGCGATCTGCCGACCACGCGCTTCATCTGCGACGCCGCCGCGAAGTCGCTCAATGAAGGCGAGACCTATTACACCTACAAGGGCGGCATCCCGGAGCTGCGCCAGGGCCTCTCGGCCTATTACAAGCGCCACTGGAACATCAACGTCTCCGACGAGCGGATCATCGTCACCTCGAGCGGCATGAACGCGATGGTGCTGATCGTGCAGACGCTCTGCGGCGCCGGTGACAATGCGGTCTGCATCTCGCCGTCCTGGCCCAACATCTTCGCTGCGATCCAGGTGATGGGCGCCGAGCCGCGCCAGGTGGCGCTGACCGGCGACGAGAAGGGTTGGCATCTCGACATGGAGAAGCTGTTTGCCGCCTGCGACGCCAGGACCAAGGCGATCTATCTCGCCTCTCCGGGCAACCCGACCGGTTGGGTGATGCCGGAGGACCAGCGCCGCGCACTCCTGGATTTTGCCCGCAAGAAGCGGATCGCGATCATCGCCGACGAGGTCTATGGCCGCCTGATCTACGACGGGCGGACGGTGGCGCCGTCCTTCCTGGAGATCGCCGGGCCGGACGATCCGCTTTTCGTGGTCAACAGCTTCTCCAAGACCTGGGCGATGACCGGCTGGCGGGTGGGGTGGATCGTCGCCCCGCAGGCGATCACCCATAAGCTCGAGATGCTGATCGAGTACAACACCTCCGGCGGCCAGACCTTCACCCAGCGCGCCTGCCTCACCGCGCTCGAGCAG
>JAYSFH010000655.1:0-2574 GCA_041913405.1 Dongia sp.
AAGCCCTCCCCCATCTTTGGGGGAGGGTTGGGTGGGGGTGCCGCAGACGGGATCTAAGCCGTCTTGCGCTCGCTCTTGGCGACGTCCTTCAGGGCGTGGCGGATCCAGGCGACGGTCAGTTTTTCCTGCACCCGGTTCTGCTGCAGCCTCGAGCGCAGCGCCTCGAAGTTGACGGCGTCGAGGTTCTGGTCCTGGTTGAAGCAGGAGAAGACCACGGTCTCCTTGCCGGTTACGGGATCGCGGTGGGTCTGCAGGCACTGGGCGCAGATTTCCTTCATCATGCACTGCATCGGCGAGTTGATCGAGCCGACCGCGTGGTGGTGCGGCTTCAGGTACTCCTGCAGCACGCCATGGCGCGCCCGCGCCACCGCCGCCATCATGCCGTCGGAGCCGATTGCGATGATGCGGTCGACATCCTGCATCTTGATCTCGGTCGGGCCTAGGCGCCCTTCCGCATAAGCCAGCATGGTCTCGACGATGTTGCCGACGAACATCTTGTCCTGCGGCCGCGCCGGCGCGAAGCCCGGCGCCTCGTCGGAGGTCCAGACCACCACGTCGGCGGCGGCCTCGATCTCGGCCACCTTGTAGCGGTCGATCAGCTTCTTGTAGCCGGCGAAATAGAGCACCTTGGATCCCGCTGCGCGCAGCGCGCGGCCGATCGAGAACAGCACGGCATTGCCGAGCCCGCCGCCCGCGAGCAGCACGGTCTCGCCGGAGGGGGTTTCGGTCGGCGTGCCGGTCGGGCCCATCAGGATCACCGGCTCGCCGGGCTTCAGCCAGGCGCAGAGATCCGAGGAGCCGCCCATCTCCAGCACGATCAAGCCCACCAGCCCCTGGTCGGTGTCGGTCCAGGCGCCGGTCAGCGCCAGCCCTTCCATGGTCAGCGTGGTGTCCGCGGTGCGCTGCGACAGGGTTTCGAAGTTCTGCAGGCGGTAGAACTCGCCCGGCGCGAAATTGGCCGCGGCTTGCGGTGCCTCGACCACGATTTCGACGATGGTCGGTGTCAGGCGATTGACCGCGCGCACCCGCGCTCTGAGGCGACGATTGAGCTCGCTGAGGAAGGCTGCGTGATCCGTCGTGCCGGCCGCGGGCAGGCGCTCGAGCGCCGCCTGGATCACCGGCCAGCCCTGTTTGGCGCTGCCCATCGCCTTCACCACGTTGCCGGCGAAGGAGGGATGGAGATCGCCGAAGAAGCTGATGGCGCGGCCGTCCTCGCGATAGCGGGTGATGACGCGGACCTCGTCGGGCTTCGCCACCCGCTCGGGCTTCACCACTTCGTTCGCGTCGTTGACCGCCTGGAAATACTGGCCGTCGAGCGGGAAGTTCTCGGCATCCTCGCGTGCCAGCACGGTGTTGGGCTTGGTGCCGGCGGCGACCAGCACGGCGCGCGCCGGCAAGACGTGGAGCTTGCCCTCCGCATCCTTGAGGCGGATCGCTTCCACATGCCCCATCTGGTCGACGTCGATCACGCTGGGGGTCAGGGTCTCGGCGAAGCGGATCCCCTCCTCCAGCGCCTTCTCCACTTCCTCGTGGTTCAAGGTGTAGGACGGCGAATCGATCAGGCGGCGGCGATAGGCCAGCGTGACACCGCCCCAGTCGTTGATGAGATCGGAGAGCTTCGGCTTCTCGTTCGCGGCTCTCGCACGGTCGCGCTCCATGCGGATGGCGCGGGCATGGTTGATGAACTCGTCTGCGATCTCCGTCTCGGCCTTGGACCATTCGCTGCGCAGGGCCGCCTCGCCGATCTCGGCGGTGAGCGTCTCGTAGCGGTGCAGGAATTTCTCGACCTGGATCGGGTAATAGGCCATCGCCTCGGTCGCGGTGTCGATCGCGGTCAGGCCGCCGCCGATCACCACGGCGGGGAGACGCAGCTGCAGGTTGGCGATGGAATCGGTCTTCGCCGCGCCGGTCAGCTGCAGCGCCATCAGGAAGTCCGAGGCCATGCGCACGCCGCGGGCCAATCCGTTCGGCAGGTCGAGCAGCGTCGGCTTGCCGGCGCCGAGCGCCAGCGCCACGTGATCGAAGCCGAGCTCGAAGGCCTGGTCGAGCGTCAGCGTGCCGCCGAAGCGCACGCCGCCGAACATCGAGAAGCTGTCGCGCCGCTCGAGCAGCAAGCGGATCACTTTCAGGAAGTTCTTGTCCCAACGCACGGTGATGCCGTATTCGGCAACCCCGCCGAAGCCCGCCATCACGCGGTTGCCGAGGTCCTCCTGGAGATCGGAGAAGCTGCGGATCGGCTGGAACGGCACATGATTGCCGGCGGCATCGACACCGGAGATCGCCGGCGGCAGCGGCTCGATCTTCAAGCCGTCGATCGCGACCACGGTATGGCCCTGGTTCAGCAGGTAATGCGCCAAGGTGTAGCCGGCGGGACCGAGGCCCACCACCAGCACGCGCCGGCCCGAAGCGGGTTTCGCGAACGGCTGGCGGATGTTGAGCGGATTCCAGCGCGTCAACAGGCCGTAGATCTCGAAGCCCCAGGGCAGGTTGAGCAGGTCCTTGAGGCTGCGGGTTTCCGCCTGCGGGATGTCGACCGGTTCCTGCTTCTGGTAGATGCAGGCCTTCATGCAGTCG
>JAYSFH010000656.1:0-2564 GCA_041913405.1 Dongia sp.
GTCGACCAGCGCACACCCTTGCGCTGGTTGACCTCGAAATAGCCGACGCCTTCGTTGTCGCCGGTGTTGAAGTCATCGACCGGCGGGATGCCCTGCTCGCCGGCGGCGTCGCGGAAGACGTCGAGGATCTTCCAGGAGAGGCGCTGGCGCTCGACCCGCCATTCGCCGCCGCGCCCGTGCCTAGGATCGTCCGGCGAGCCTTCGCGATGCTCGCTCTTGATGAAGTAGGGGAGAACGTCGTCCCAGCCCCAGCCGGGATTGCCGAGCTGGCGCCAGTGGTCGTAATCCGCCGCCTGGCCGCGCATGTAGATCATGCCGTTGATGGCCGAGCAGCCGCCGATCACCTTGCCGCGCGGATAGTTGAGCGCGCGGCCGTTCAGGCCTGCCTCCGGCTCGGTCTTGAAGCACCAGTCGGCCCGGGGGTTGCCCATGGCGTAGAGGTAGCCGACCGGCACATGGAACCAGATCCAGTCGTCCTTGCCGCCGGCTTCCAGCAGCAGCACCTTGTGCCGGCCGGACTGGGTCAGCCGGTTGGCCAGGGTGCATCCGGCCGAGCCGGCGCCGATCACGATGAAATCGAACGGGGCAGAATCGAAGGGCGAGGCGTCGGATTCGGGCGGCACGGTGTTCCTTTGGCCCAGGATCATAGGGCGATAGTTACCCCCTGTTAACCATCACCGGTCAAGATGTCCGCTGGATTCGACTGGGCTTTGGACAATGGCGGAAGACAGCGACTTGGTGATGCTGCGGGACCGGTTTGAGATCAAGCCGGGCACCCGCTTGTCCCAATTCGACCAGGGCGCCGCCCAGGCCTACGCGGTCGAGGACCACAGCCAGACCGGGCGCAAGCTGTTCGCCCTGATCTGCCCCGGCACCGTGCCCTGCCGCGGGTTGAACTTGCCGGAGCGCCGCTCGCAGATTCCGATGCTCTGGCCCGAGGCGTCGGGCGTGGTCGATTGGCCGGTGCCGACCCAAGGCGGCGGCACCGTCTGGGGCCGGCGGCCGGTCCTGGTCTATCCGCAGCCGACCGGCGAGCGGATGCTGAAGGACCCGGGCCTGCCGTTGCCGACGCTGACCGAGCAGCTGATCGCCCGCAACATCATCAAGCCGGCGATGGCGGTGCTGAAGGAGCTCGGCAATCTCGGCGTCGCGCACCGGGCGATCCGGCCCGGCAACATCTTCTACGCCCTCGGCAACAGCGGCGAGATCGTGTTCGGCGAATGCTTTGCCACGCCGCCGGGCTGCGACCAGCCCGCCGTCTACGAAACGATCGAGAACGGCCTCGCCAACCGCATGGGCCGCGCCGCCGGCAGCCAGGCCGACGATCTCTATGCCTTGGGCGTGCTGGTGCTGTTCCTGCACATGGGCAACCCGCTGCACGCGATGAACGACGAGCAGGTGACCGCGGCCAAGCTCAACTTCGGCACCTTCTCCGCGCTGGCCGGCGGCGAGACGGTCTCGCCGACCATGGCGGAGATGCTGCGCGGCCTGTTGAGCGACAAGGTCTCCGACCGCTGGACCCTGAAGAATCTCGAGATGTGGATGCTGGGCCAGTACTTCAACCCGGTGCTGCCCAACCTGCCGCAGCGCGCGACCCGGCCGATGCGGCTCGGCGGCGGCGAGCACATGAACCGCCCGGCCGCCGCCAACGCGATGGCCTTCCACTGGGACGAGGCGCTCACCAACGTCGATAACGGCACGCTGGAAAGCTGGCTGAAGCGCGGCTTCAACGACGAGAAAGTCGCGGAGCCGCTGCACCTCATCAAGGGCCTCGCGATGAGCTACGGCCCCTCGACCGGCGCCAAGCACCGGATGGTGTCGCGCCTGATCCAGTTCATGGGGCCGAACCTGCCGCTCTGCTACAAGAGCATCCGCGTCAATCCCACGGCGATGGGCAACATGCTGGCCGCGGTGATCGACCAGCCGCCGCTCCGCACCGAGTTCGTGGAGATGCTGCGCGGCCGCCTGCCGCAAGGCTGGCTCGACCATCAGCCGAAGCTCACCTCGCAGCTGGCCTCGCTGCGGCGCACCCTCGACGGCATCGAGAAGGTGGTCGAGCGGCCGGGGCCGGGCTACAGCGTGGAGCGCGTGCTCTACGACCTCGACCCGGCCATGCCCTGCCGCAGCGAATTGATCGGCGACTACTACGTCACCAGCCTGAAGGACCTGCTGCCGGCGATCGACGCGGCGCTGCCGGGCGCCGAGGCCGGCACCATTCCGATCGACCGCCACATCGCCGCCTTCGTCGCCGCGAAGATCGCGCGGCCGGTCGAGCGCGAGCTGACCTTGATCGGCAATCCCGCCGACCAGTCCGGCTATCGCATGGGCGTCCTGCGCCTGCTCGCCGCCGTGCAGCGCCAGCATCCGAACCACGACCTGCCGCGGCTGGCCGAAACCCTGCTCGAGCTGATGAAGCCGGTGGTGGACAGCTTCCACCGCATCCAGGCCCGCAGCGACGTGCGCAACAAGCTGGAGCAGTTCGCCGCGCATTCCGACTTCGTGGAGATGGCCGACCTGCTCGACGAGGATGGCACGCTCCGCCAGAGCGACAGCCAGGGCTTCGA
>JAYSFH010000657.1:0-2562 GCA_041913405.1 Dongia sp.
ATGTCCGGCGCGCCGATCATCAGCGGCACGAACCAGTTGCCGAACCCGCCGATCATCGCCGGCATGACCGTGAAGAAGATCATGATCAGCGCGTGGGCGGTGATCACCACGTTCCAATACTGCTGGTCCGGGTTGGCGTCGCCGCCGAACATCGGCAGGTCGATGCCCGGGCTCATCAGCTCGGCGCGCATGAAGATCGAGAACAAGCCGCCGATGCAGCCCGCCACCACCGCGAAGATAAGGTACATCGTGCCGATGTCCTTATGGTTCGTCGAATAGAGGTAGCGGATGATCCCGGTCGGATGATGGCCGTGATCGTGGCTGTCGTGGGCGTGGGAGGTCGAGACGGGGCTCATGGCAGGGTGTCCCTCAAACTACCGGCGGATCAATTCGCCGTCTGAACTTGGGTGGCGGAAGCGAGCGCGCTCGATCCGTCGTTGGCGGGCGCGGCCGAAGCGGCGGGCGCATCCAGCTTGTCGAACTTGCCCTGGGCTTCCTTCACCCAGGCGTCGAACTCTTCCGGCGTCACGGCGCGGACCTTGATCGGCATGTACGCATGCTGGATGCCGCAGAGCTCGGAGCACTGGCCGTAGTAGATGCCGGGCTTCTCGATGTTGAACCAGCTCTCGTTCACCCGGCCCGGAGTCGCGTCGTGCTTCACGCCGAAGCTCGGGATGGTCCAGGAGTGGATCACGTCTTCCGAGGTGATCTGGATCCGGATGTTCTTGCCGACCGGCAGCACGACTTCCTCGTCGGTGTCGAGCAGGCGGATGACGTTCTTCTCCTTGGCGACGGCCTCTTCCGCGGTGACCATGCGGGCGTCGAAGGTGAAGTTGCCGTTGTCCGGATAGACGTAGGACCAGTACCACTGGTGGCCGATCGCCTTGATGGTCATGTCCGGCTTCGGGATCTCGAGCTGGTTATAGAGCAGTCGGAACGACGGGATCGCGATCAGCACCAGGATCAGCACCGGAATGCCGGTCCAGGCGATCTCCAGCATCGTGTTATGCGTGACCTTGGACGGGACCGGGTTCCGCTTGGCGTTGAAGCGGAACATCACATAGAGCAGCAGCAACATGACGAAGATGGCGATCACGAAGATGATCGGCGTCAGGATCGCGTTGTGGATCCAGTCCAGTTCCTCGGCCAGCGCGGTCACGGGCGGCTGCAAGCCGATCTGATCGGGCTTTGGCTGGCCGATCACCTCTTGTGCGAAGGCGACCCCGCTCCAACTTGTGACTCCGAGCACCCAGGCAGCTTGTGCAAGAAGACGCTTCAACGACATATCGATCCACCCCGTCCTGTCGGCGCTCGCAAGGCCCCCTAAGACCCGTCCCGCCGACGTGTGCGAAAGGCCGGAAACGGACCGATCGGCCCTTCCGGCGGAAGAATTTGCTCTCATTCCAAGGCTTTGACGGGCAGCCGCAGGCGCGCGTCCGACCCCCGTCGAAAGCGAGCCGACCCTACATGGGCGATCTCGATAACTCAAGCATTTCGGGGCCTTGCACGCCTTAAGGCGGAGGGCTTTGCTCCGGATCAATCCAATTCTGCGACGATCCGCCGCAATAAAGGTAAATGCTCGCGGTAAACGCGGTTGGTGACCGCGGCGGATGACTTATATTGCTGATAGATAGATGCCTTAGCGTGCCGCGTTTTCCGGAGGATCCATGTCGAATCTGATCGAGGCCGACCGCCTGTTCTTCGAGCGTGCCGGGCTGGACCGCAGCCGAATCGAGCGCACGGTCGCCGATTCGCTGAACGGGGCCGAGGACGGCGAGCTCTACCTGGAATACGCCCAGTCCGAGGCGCTCTCCTACGACGACGGGCGGCTGAAGAGCGCCAGCTTCGACACCACGCAAGGCTTCGGGCTGCGCGCGGTCAGCGGCGAGACCCACGGCTATGCCCATGCCAGCGAGCTTTCCGAAGCCGCGATCCAGCGCGCCGCCGAGACCGTGAAGGCGGTCCACGCCGGCCGCGGCGGCAAGCTCGACGTGGCGCCGGGCGGCACCAACAAGCAGCTCTACAAGCCGGACAACCCGATCTCGCTGGTGCCGTTCGAGACCAAGGTGAAGGTGCTGCAGGAGATCGATGCCTATGCCCGGGCCAAGGATCCCCGGGTGAAGCAGGTCATGGCCTCGGTCGCTGCCTCGTGGCAGGCGATCGAGATCCTGCGCGGCGACGGCGCCCGCACCGCCGACATCCGCCCGCTGGTCCGGCTCAACGTGACGGTGATGGTCGAGGCCAACGGCAAGATGGAGACCGGGAGCTACGGCTCCGGCGGCCGCATCGGCTATGAGACCCTGCTGGAGCCCGAGCATTGGAAATCGAGCGTCGACGAAGCGCTGCGACAGGCGCTGGTCAACCTCGACTCGATCCCCGCCCCCGCCGGCGAGATGCAGGTCGTGCTCGGGCCGGGCTGGCCGGGCATCTTGCTGCACGAGGCGATCGGGCACGGGCTGGAAGGCGACTTCAATCGCAAGAAGACGTCGGCGTTTGCGGGCCTGATGGGCCAGCGCATCGCCGCGAAAGGCGTGACCGTCGTGGACGACGGCACGCTCGGGC
>JAYSFH010000658.1:0-1040 GCA_041913405.1 Dongia sp.
GCTTCGGCGACGCTCGATTTGCTGGCGGCGCTCGGCGACGATCGCCCGCACGATCTTCACGTGCCGGCACCGAACGGATTGCTTGGCGGCTATCCGGTGAAGATCAACCGGCGCGGCGCCGAGGTCGACCTGCCGGCCGCCTGGGATCTCGAGCATGCGCTCGGTATCAATGCCACGGCGCTCGCTTATGACGGCATCGCCGCCTTGGACAAGGATGGCGGTGTCACTTATACCCCGCGCGGCATCGCGGCCTTCGAAACACTGCTCGGCGAGCGCGTCGAGCGGCTGCGGCCGCCCAACGCGCAAAGCCTCGCCGAGAAACTGGTGGCAGCCGTGAGGCCGTGAAGCCCTAGGGCTGCGACAACGTCTTCTGGGCCTTGGTGACTTCGTCCATGCAGGCGGCTTCGTCGCCGGCCTGGTCGAACATCTTCGCCCGCTCCAGCGAGGCCGCGGCCGAGGTGTCGCCGCCCGCCATGGTCGCGGCATTGTTCGCCTGATCGGCCATCGTGCCTTGGCCGGTATTCTGGTTCTGCACGTCCTGCGGCGAGGTGGCCTTGTTCTGGCTCGCCTCGTTCATCGTGCCAGTGGCCGGTGTGGTCTGCGGCTGGCCGCTGGGGCTTGCCGGATTGGCGGTGCTCTGTTGCATTGTGCCGGCGCCGCTGTTGCCGGTCGGCCCCATGCCGGCATCGGTCGATGCCAGCTGCTTGCTCAACGCATCGATCTGGGTCGTGCAGTTCCCGGCGATCGCCGAGCTTGCCATCAGCAAGCAGCCGGCACCGGCGCCGAGCGCAATCAAGGTGATCTTCATCGGCCTCTCCTCGCGTCGTGACGCGGATTGTTCCGCTGACCCGACAACCCTGGTGGCATAGGAAGGTTCACGCCCGATTGCGCTCGCTGCCATGGCGCGCTGCGTTTATTGCGGCGAGGCCTTGTCCATCTTCTTGGTGAAGCTGAAGTCGCTCATCGTGACCTTGCCGCCCGACACCTGCTCCAGCTCGTTCTGCTCGAGCTGCCGGCTGACCGGCTGCACGAGTTCGTCA
>JAYSFH010000658.1:1050-2561 GCA_041913405.1 Dongia sp.
TCCGGGTTCGATGTTGGTGGGGAGAGGATGGCCAGCACGTCCCGATACCGCGAGTGACCGTGATCACCATAGGCCTCGCGCCGGAAATTGCCGAGCCGGGCCGGAATGGCTACAGTTTCCGCGTGAAGCTGAGCGATCTCATCGCAGCGAGCAACCGTCTTGCCGGCGCGGAACGTGTCAGCGCCGCGGGTCCGCTCGACGCCGAGATCACCGCAATCAACGCCGAGGCATCCGGCATTCGCCCGGGCATGCTCTACGCCGCCATTCCCGGCGCCTGGGAATCCGGAATCGCGCGGATCCCGCAGGCATTGCAGGCCGGCGCGGTGGCGGTGCTGCTGCCGGTTGGAGCGGACGTTGCGCTGCCCCAGGGCCTCGCCCGACTCACGACCGCCAATCCGCGCCGCGCCGTCGCCTTCCTCTCGGCGGCACTGGCGGGCAGGATGCCGAAGACCGTCGTCGCGATCACCGGCACCTGCGGCAAGACCTCGACTTCCGATTTCGTGCGGCAGCTCTGGACTGGGCTTGGCCATCGCGCGGCGAGCATCGGCACCATCGGCCTGATCTCGCCGGACTGGCGCGTGGCGGAAGTGGCGGCGACCACGCCGCATCCCTATTACCTGCATCCGGCGCTGTCCTTCCTGGTCGCGGATGGTGTCGATCGCCTGGTGATCGAGGCGACCAGTCACGCCCTGCATCAGCATCGTATCGACGCGCTGCCGTTGAGTGCCGCCGCCTTCACGAATCTCTCGCGCGATCACCTGAACTATCACGGCACGATGGAGGAATATTTCGCCGCGAAGCAGCGCCTGTTCACCGAACTGCTGCCGGCGGGTGCGCCGGCGGTCGTCAACGCCGACAGCGATGTTGCGGCGACGATGATCGCCATCGCGCGGCGCCGGGGCCATCGGTTGATCCGGGTCGGGCGCGGCGGCGATGAGATCCGCCTGCTGCGCGACGAAGCCACCGAGGATGGTCATCGGCTCGAGCTCGACCTGTTCGGCCGCCGCGTGCGCGTGGACTTTCGCGTGCTCGGCGCGTTTCAGACGGAGAACCTGCTGGTGGCGCTCGGCCTGGTGCTCGCAACCGGTGCCGATCTCGATGCGACCCTGGCACAAGTCGAGAATCTGGCGGGCGTGCCCGGGCGCATCGAGCCGATCGCGGTTACGCCTTCGGGCGGCACCGTCTATGTGGACTATGCGCATAAGCCCGGGGCACTCGAAGCGGTGTTGAAGGCTTTGCGCCCGCGCACCCCTGGCCGGCTGCTGGTTCTGTTCGGTTGCGGCGGCGAGGCCGACGGCGGCAACCGCGGCCTCATGGGCGAAATCGCTGCCGCGCATGCCGATACCGTCGTCATCACCGACGACAATCCACGCGGCGAGGACCCGGCGCGGATTCGTGCGCAGATCCGCGCCGGCGCGCCGGCGGCGCTGGAGATCGCCGGGCGCGGCGAGGCGATCCGCCAGGCGATCGAAGTCCTCTCAAGCGGCGATACCCTGGTCATCGCGGGGAAG
>JAYSFH010000659.1:0-2552 GCA_041913405.1 Dongia sp.
CCGGGATATCTGACCATGCCGGTCTTCCGCTATCAGGCCATTTCGCGCAGCGGCGAGACGCTGAACGGCGAGCGCGAGGCCGAGACGGCGCAGGCGATCGGCGCGGCCCTGCAGGCGCAGGGGCATTTCCCCGTGCGCATCGAGCCGCTGCGGCCCGGCCGCTTCCAATGGCCGGAACTGCGGCTGGAAACCGGCGGCCCGCGCGAGCTGGCGCTGTTCACCTACGAGCTCGGCGTGCTGCTGCAGGCGGGCTTCGCGCTGGACCGCGCGCTGACGGCGGCGGCCGCTTCCGTCTCGGGCACAGAGCTGCGCCGCGCGGTGGCCGGCATCGCCGAGGCCGTGCGCGGCGGCGGGTCGTTCGCCGAGGCCCTGCGCCAGCATCCGAAACTGTTCCCGCCGCTCTATTGCGCGCTGGTCGAGGCGGGCGAGGCAAGCGGCGCACTGGCCCAGACGCTCGACCGCCTGGCCGAGGATCTCGCCAAGGCCGATGCCTTCCGCTCGGCGATTTCCTCGGCGCTGCTCTATCCGGTGCTGCTGATCCTGCTGGCGGTGGCCTCCGTCGCCTTCATCCTGCTGATGGTGGTGCCGTCCTTCGAGCCGATGCTGGCCGGCGCCGGCGTCGAACTGCCCTGGTCGATGGAGCTGCTGCTGTTCGCCTCCCGTCTGTTGCAGCAGGGGGGCGGCGCGCTGGCCCTGCTCGCGGCAGCGGGGCTGGGCGCATTGCTGTGGGGCTGGAACCGGCCGGCCTTCCGGCACTGGCGCGACCGTCATGTGCTGACGCTACCCTATGCGGGCGAGGTTCTGCGCAAATCGGATACCGCGCGGCTGTGCCGCAGTCTCGGCCTGCTGCTGACCAACGGCGCACCGCTGACCACGGCCTGGCGCACGGCGCTGGCAGGCCTCAGCAATGTCGCCTATCGCGACAGCCTGTCCGGTGTGGGCGACGCCATCGCCGAGGGCGAGGGGCTCGCGCCGGCACTGGAACAGAGCGGCGTGGTGACGCCGCTGGCCGTGCACATGCTGCGGGTCGGCGAGCAGAGCGGCAGGCTGGGCGCGATGGCCGACCAGGCCGCCGGCCTGATCGAGCGCGATGTGAAGCGGCGGCTCGACCGCTTCCTCGCCGTGCTGGTGCCGGCGCTGACCATCGGTGTCGGCGCGATGATCGCCTTCCTCGTCGCCACCGTTTTCTCGGCGCTGCTCAGCGTCAACCAGATCGTCCTTTAGGAGACTTCCCGCATGCGCAGACGCATCCGCGCCAATCCATCCGATGCCGGCTTCACGCTGATCGAGCTGCTGGTCGTGCTGGTGATCATCGGCCTGCTGGCCAGCGTGGCGACCCCGCCGGTGATCCGCTACCTGGGCAAGGCAAAAACCGACACGGCGAAAATCCAGATCCAGGCGCTCGGCGCCGCCGTCGACATGTTCCGGCTCGACAACGACCGCTATCCCAGCAACGACGAGGGTCTGCAGGCGCTGGTGAGCCGGCCCGCCAATGCCGAGCGCTGGAACGGACCGTATGTGAAGAAGGAAACCAGCCTCAGCGATCCCTGGGGGCAGAAATACCTCTATCGCAGCCCGGGTGAGCATGGCGATTTCGACATCCTGACGCTTGGCGCGGACAAGGCAGCAGGCGGAACGGGCGAGAATGCGGATGTCGGCAACTGGCAGTGATCCACGCGACGCCGGCTTCACGCTGGCCGAGATGCTGGTGGCGCTGGCAATCGCCGCGCTGCTGGCAGCCAGTGTCGTGTCGTTCTGGCCGCGCCAGCAGGCCGGCGCCGTCGCACTGCATGCTGCCGCCCAGACCCTCGCCGCCGATTTGCGGCTGGCGCGCGGTCTCGCGCTGGCCGAGAACCGCCGCGTGGTGGTGGAGCTTGGCGATTTCACGACCCGCCATCCGGCGATCAGACTTGCCGACGCCGCGCCGACGCGCGTCGTTTTCCAGGCCGACGGCACCACGGCCGGCGGCGTGATCCCGCTTGTCGCCGGCAACCGGCAGCTTCGCGTGCAGGTCGCGCGGCTCAGCGGCCGCGTCGACGTGACGGAGTAAGTTCATGCGCGATGCCGGCTTTACCCTGCTGGAAGTCCTGATCGCGCTGGTGATTCTGGCCATGGGTGCGCAGGCGGTTTTGTGGGTCTTCGCCGAGCAGTCGGCGGCCATTGCGCGTGCCGAGCGGCTGCAATATGCCGTGGCGCTGGCAGAGAACACCTTCGACCGGGTGGGGCGCGACTGGCCGCTGCAGCCGGGCAGCCGCAACGGGGAAAGCGCCGAGGGCCTGCAATGGCAGTTGCGCATCGCGCCGTCCACCCTTGGCCGTCAGGCCGGCCCGACGCGCCTGTATTCGGTTGCCCTGACCGTGCATGACCGGGGGCAGTCGGCGGCTTTGCTGGAATTGTCTACCTTGCGTATCGGCGCGGTGCAGCCATGATCCGTCCGTCCCGCATACCGCGCGATGGCGGCTTCACGCTGGCCGAGACGCTGGTCGCGCTCGCCGTGATCGGCCTGATGGCGATGCTGCTGCTCGAGGGACTGTGACTGGGCGGGAAGGTCT
>JAYSFH010000660.1:0-1703 GCA_041913405.1 Dongia sp.
GGCCCGGACCGTCAGCCGCCGATCCTCGAACTGGCCCGAGGCGACGCCGCTCTCGAGTTTGAGGTCCTGCAGCGGCGGCAGGTTGATCTCGCCCAGGAACTCGGCGACGAAGCGGTTGGCCGGCTGCTCGTAGACCTCGTCGGGCCGGCCGATCTGCTGCAGGCGGCCGTGGTCGAAGATCGCGACCCGGGTCGAGAGCGCCAGGGCCTCGCTCTGGTCGTGGGTGACGAAGACGAAGGTGATGCCGGTCTCCTGGTGCAGGCGCTTCACCTCCGCCTGCATCTGCTCGCGGAGATTCTTGTCCAATGCCGAGAAGGGTTCGTCGAGCAGCAGGACGCCCGGCTCGAAGACCAGCGCCCGGGCCAGGGCCACGCGCTGCTGCTGCCCACCGGAAAGTTTCGCCGGCAGCTTCTTCTCATGGCCGCGCAGCCCCACGCGCTCGATCATTTCACCGACCCGGCGCTTGATCGTGGCCGGATCGGCGCGCCGCACCTGGAGCGGAAAGGCGATGTTGGCTTCGACGCTCATATGCGGGAAGAGCGCATAACCCTGGAACACCATGCCGTAGGAGCGGGTCTCCGCCGGAACCTCGGTGATGTCGGCGCCGTCGCTCAGGAGCCGGCCTTCGCTCGGCGCCTCGAAGCCCGCCAATATAAGGAGCAGGGTGGTCTTGCCGGAGCCCGAGGGCCCGAGCAGGGTCAGGAACTCGCCTTTGGCGATGTCGAGGGAGATATCGGAGAGCGCAGTGAAGACGCCGAAGCGCTTGCTGATCCGCGCACCGTCAGACTCGCGGCAGCTCCGCGTTGCGACATCCCACCTTCACCTGTTCAACATTTTTTCAAAATGCTAGGCGTCAATTTCCCTCACGACAAACAAATAATATTCCTGCGATCGGCGAATCCAATTCACCTGAATGGTTCACTCGGGAGCTGGCGCCGCAAGCTGCGTTGGTCCGTCGCCGTCTCCGCCAGCCGACGGCGCAGCCAGTCGGTGAAGGCGCGGATCGTCGGGTTGGTGCTCTTCTGCGGCTCGACCACGAGATAGTAGGCCCGCGGCGATTTCACCGTCATCTCGAAGGGCCGGATCAGGGTGCCGGCCGCCATCGCCGGGCCGCAGGTGAGCTCGTCGCCCATCGCGACGCCCTGCCCCGCCGTGGTCGCGGCCAGCAGCAGGTTCATGTCGGAGAAGACGATGCCGGCTTCCGGATCCGGCACCTCGACGCCGGCCTGCGAGAACCAGCGGGTCCAGTCCTCGGCGTCGGTCAAATGCAGGATCGGCACTTTCAGGAGATCGGCGGGCTCGTTGAGCCCGCCCGCCTTGTTCAGCAGGACCGGGCTGCAGAGCGGCGTGAACTCGACCTCGCTCAGCAGCTCGACCGAACGGTTCGGCCAGTTGCCGTCGCCGAAGGCGATGAAGACATCGACTTCCGGGCTCACCACCTCGTCCAGTCGTCGCGGCGTGCGGATCTTCAGCGCGACGTCCGGATAGCGTTCGACGAACTCGGCGATATGGGTGCAGAGCCAGAGCGAGGCGAAGCCCGGCGTGCAGCTGACCACGCAGGCGCCGCCGATGCCGCGGTCGTCATGGCTCTGCCCGGCCTCGCCGATCATCGCCAGCGCCTTGCGGATGTCGGTCGCATAGCGTCGGCCGCGCGCGGTCAGGCCGATGCCCTTGCCGATCCGATGAAACAGGGTGAAGCCGAG
>JAYSFH010000660.1:1713-2552 GCA_041913405.1 Dongia sp.
TGGTGGCTGACCGCGCTCCGCGTCAGCCGCAGCTCATCGGCGGCTCTCCAGACACTGCCATGTCGGGCGAAGGCGTCGAGGGCACGCAAGGCCTGGGTCGAGGGCGTCCGCATGCAAAATCACCCGAATGGTGAACGGAATTTGCCGATAACGGGTAGAAACTATCACTTTTGGCGCGCCGGATTCACCGATTATTGTTTTTCATCGCCGTCCATCCATTGGGGAGACCAGCGCCATGACCGTGCAGCAGCGTGCCAAGTCCGAGACCAACGTCCTCGGCTCCGACGCCTTCTCGCTCCAGCGGCGCAATCCCGAGGGCGGCACCAAGCCGCTGCAGATGTGGGGCTTCCGGAACGAAACTGATCCGCTGACCGATGTGCTGCTGGGCTCGCCGGCCTTCCTGCGCCACCTCGCGACCAGCTCGCTCTCGAAGAAGCACCTGCGCGAGAACCCGTCCAACATCCAGACCGCCCAGGCGCAGCACAAGGACCTGGTGGCGGCCTACGAGAATTTCGGCGTGAAGGTTCATTGGCATCAGCCGACGCCGGAACTGCCGATGCAGGTATATTCCCGCGATTCCAGCGTGATGACGCCCTATGGCGCGATCATCACCGCGATGGCCAACTGGTGGCGGCGCGGCGAGAACTATGCCGCGATCCGCACCTATGAAGAGCTCGGCATCCCGATCTACGACATGGTGACCGCCGGCACCTTCGAGGGCGGCGACTTCAACGTGATCGAGGAAGGCGTGGTGCTGATCGGCTGCGGCGGCGCCCGCACCCAGGAGGAAGGCGCCCGCCAGGTCGAGAGCTGGTTCAAGAAGGAGGGCTGGGAGACCC
>JAYSFH010000661.1:0-2549 GCA_041913405.1 Dongia sp.
GCCTTGTACATCGTCTCCAGCATGTCATCCATCAGCCGGCGCGTCTCCGCGTCGACCTTGTCGACGGGCTTCGCCACCTGCTTCAGACGCGGGTCGGGCGCCACGATGATGGGCAATACGGCCATTGCAATCGTTCTTGTTTCGTACTTTACTCTATCGTACTCGTTTCGTGCCTTTACCTATGGATTTCCGGGACTATCGTCAAGCAAGGGGCGGCCCCGAGTCGCGCATCTCTTGGGAACAACTGCCATGCCTGAAATGCCGATCATCATCTCCGCCCTCGCCCTTCTCGGTGTCGTTGCGATCCTCGTCTTGCAGTTTCGGCCGAAGGAGGTCGCCCGACCCGACCCGCGGATCGACGCGCTTTCCGGGCAGTTGCAGCAGTTGGCGGCGCACCAGGCCGGCAGCCAGGAGGCGATGGACCGGCGGTTGACCGAGTTCGGCAACCGCGTCGCCGACCGGCTGCAGCAATCCTCCAGCGAAGCCGGCAAGTCGCTCTCGGAGTTGAAGGAGCGGCTGGCGGTGATCGACGAGGCGCAGAAGAAGCTCGACGGCCTCGCCGGGCAGATGGTCGGGCTGCAGGACATCCTCTCCAACAAGCAGTCGCGCGGCGCCTTCGGCGAGATCCAGCTCGCCGACCTGGTCCGCGACGTGCTGCCCGCCGCCAACTACGAGTTCCAGGCGACGCTGCCCTCGGGCAAACGCGTCGATTGCCTGCTGCGGCTGCCGAACCCGCCGGGCTCGATCGGCATCGATGCGAAGTTTCCGCTGGAGGCCTATCGCGCGCTCCGCGAGGCGAAGGACGACATCGCCACCAAGCTCGCCCAACGCGAGTTCACCACCGCAATCCGCACCCATGTGAAGGCGATCGCCGAGAAATACATCGTCGCCGGCACCACCGCGGATTCCGCGCTGATGTTCCTGCCCTCGGAAGCGGTCTATGCCGAGCTGCACAGCAACTTCCCCGGCCTGGTCGAGGAAGCCGGCCGCGCCAAGGTCTGGATCGTCTCGCCGACCACGATGATGGCGACCCTGACCACGATCCGCGCCGTCCTGCGCGACGTCAGCATGCGCGAGCAGGCCCATGTCATCCAGACCAAGGTGCTGGAGCTGGTGAAGGACGTCGAGCGGCTGGACGACCGGGTCGGCAAGCTGCAGACGCATTTCGTGCAGGCGAACGAGGACATCCGCCAGATCCAGATCTCGACCGGCAAGATCAGCAAGCAGGCCGACCAGATCAAATCCGTCGAGCTCGAGGACCACGGCAAGGTCACCCAGCTGCCGCTGCCGGAGCGGATGCCGGGATAGGCCCAGGGTAGGCCCACGGGGTAGGCAGGGCCGCGCTTTCCCGCTAGCATCGGCGCATGTCCGCGCTGAGCGACGACCAAAAGAGCTTCTTCTGGGAGAACGGCTACCTGATGGCGCCGAACGCCGTCACGCCGGCCGAGCTCGCAGCCTTGCGCCGCGACTTCAATGCCTGGGTCGAGGAGAGCCGGGCGAAGACTCAGAATTACGGCGAGATGATCGACGGGCGGCCGCGCTTCGATCTCGAGCCCGGCCATAGCGCGGCGCAACCTGCCTTGCGGCGGGTGAACTCGCCGGTCGAGGTCTCTCGAGTCTTCCACGACGTGATGGCGTCGAGCCGGATGACCGACTATGTCGCGGATCTGATCGGGCCCAACGTCAAGTTCCACCACAGCAAGATCAATTCGAAGCTGCCGGGTGCCGCCACCAAGGTGAAATGGCACCAGGACTTCCCCTTCACCCCGCACAGCAACGACGACCTGGTCACCGCCCTGCTCCTGCTCGACGACATGACCGAGGAGAACGGTGCCTTGGAAGTGCTGGCCGGCTCGCATCGCGGCGCGTTGCACACGCTCTGGCACAACGGCGCCTTCACCGGCTCGATCGAGGAGAAGACCGCTGACGAGATGCAGAGTCGATCCGCACTCTGTCTCGGGCCGGCGGGCAGCGTCTGTCTCATGCACACGCGGCTCGCGCATGGCTCGAAGCCCAATCTCTCGGCGATGCCGCGCACCCTCTTCATCTGCGTCTATTCGGCAGAGGACGCGGTGCCGTTGGTGCCGAACCCGGTTCCGAGCAAGCTCGAAGGCGTCGTGGTGCGCGGCGAGCGGACGGGGCGCGTGCGCTCCAAGGACTTCACCCTGAAACTGCCGCAGAAGCCGGCGCAGGCTTCCTTCTTCTCGCAGCAGGCCGCGACCTACGACGGTTAACCGTCTCCCCTGAAATCACCAAGGGCAAATCGCCAAGCAGCGACAGGCGCTTATCCGGTTTCGCTTGAACCGCGGTCCGGGTCCATTACATTACTTTGCGACATCGGGTCGCAATGCGCGGCCGGGTTTCAACTGTGGGGAAGCACATGTTCTCGATCGTCGGCGTCTTCGCCATCGTCATCGTGGTGGTGGCGATTCTTCTCGTCTTCATGGGCGTGAAATCCGTGCCGCAGGGCCGCGAATGGACGGTCGAGCGGTTCGGCCGCTACACCAACACGCTGACGCCGGGCCTGAACCTGATCGTGCCGTTCATCG
>JAYSFH010000662.1:0-2546 GCA_041913405.1 Dongia sp.
GCCTGTCGAGGCTCACTCTCCGTACAACCCCGCCTTCACCGCCTTGTGCTTGGTCAGTGCATAGACCGTGTCGATCATCGGCGTCGGCACCTGGACCAGCCGGCCCAGTTCCGCGACCGCGCCGACGATGGCGTCGAGCTCGACCGGGCGGCCACGTTCGAAGTCCTGCAGCATCGAGGTCTTGTGCTCGCCGACGCCGGCGGCGCCATCGATCCGCTTCTCGACCGGGATCGGCATGGTGACGCCGAGCTTGCCGGCGATCGCCTCCGCCTCGTCCATCACGCCGCGCACCACGGCGCGGGTGGCGGGATCCTCGGCGATGCTCTTCAGGGTGCCGCCGGTCAGCGCGCTGATCGGGTTGAAGGCGACGTTGCCCCAGAGCTTGACCCAGATCTCGGTGCGGATGTCGGTCTTGACCGGCGCTTTGAAGCCCGCCGCAACGAAGGCCTTGCTGAGCGCCGTCACCCGCGCGGTCTTCGCGTTGCTGGGCTCGCCGAGGCTGAAGCGGTCATTCTCGACATGGCGCAGCGCGCCGGGCGCCACCACCTCTGCAGCGGGATAGACCACACAGCCGATCACGCGCTCCGGCCCGATATGCGTCCATTGCGCATTGCCGGGATCGACGATCGGCAGGCGGCGATCCTTGAGCCGGCCTTCGAGCCCGTGGAAGTACCACCAGGGCAGGCCGTTCACCGCCATCACCACCGCGGTCTGCGGCCCGAGCAGCGGCTTCATCTTCTCGGCGACCGCCGCCACCTGATGCGCTTTCAGCGCGACGATGACGAAATCCTGCGGCCCGGCTTCGGCCGGATCCTCGGTCACGCGGGGGTGCACGGTGAAATCGCCGCTATGGCCGGTGACCTTCAGGCCTTTCTCGCGCATCGCCGCCAGATGGGCACCGCGCGCGATCAGGGTCACGTCCTCGCCGGTGCGGGCAAGATGCGCGCCGATCAACCCGCCGATCGCGCCTGCGCCGTAAATGCAGAACTTCATCGCCCGCTTCTCACCCAAGTCCCAGCTTTTTCGCCAGGCCGATGCGCTGCAGCTTGCCGGTAGCGCCCTTCGGGATCTCGGGCATGAACAGGATTTTCTTCGGCACCTTGAAGTCGGCGAGCTTGCCGGCGACGAAGTCGCGGAGCTCCTTCTCGGCGACGCTCTGACCCTCCTTGAGCACCACCGCGGCGGCGACTTCCTCGCCGAGCTTGTCATGCGGCATGCCGAAGGTGACGACCTGGGCGACCGCGGGATGGTCCATGATCACGTCATCGACCTCGCGCGGTGCGATCTTCTCGCCGCCGCGGTTGATGATCTCCTTCAGGCGGCCGGTCAGGCTGACATAGCCGTCGGCATCCATGATCCCCTGGTCGCCGGTGCGGAACCAGCCGTTGGTGAAGGCCTCCGCGTTGGCTTTCGGGTTGTTGAGATAGCCCGCGGTGACGTTCGGCCCCTTGATGACGATCTCGCCGATCGTGCCCCACGGCAGCAGCTTGCCATCGGGGTCCATGATCGCGACTTCCGGTCCGGCAGCGATGCCAACGGAGCCTGGCTTGCGCGGTGCCGGGGGCAGCGGGTTGCTCGCCATCTGATGCGTGGCCTCGGTCATGCCGTAAGATTCCAGCACTGGGCAGCCGAAGGTCTCCTCCAGCGCCTTCATCACCGGCGGCGGCAGCGAGGCCGAGGACGAACGGATGAAGCGCAGCTTGCGCCGCGCCAGGATCTCCTGGTTGCGGTCGGCGCGGGCGAGGATGGTCTGGTGCATGGTCGGCACCGCCGAATACCAGGTCGCCCTGGCCTCATCGAGCCAGCCGAAGAACTTGAGCGCGTTGAAGCCCGGCGGGCAATGCGCGCTCGCCCCGGCATACATCGACGACAGCAAGGCGCCGATCAGGCCGTGGATGTGGAAGAGCGGCATGATGACCAGACTGCGATCGGCCGGCGTCAGCGCCAGGGTCTGGGCGATGTGCCGCGCCGAGGCCGCGAGATTGCGCTGTCGCAGCGGCACAATCTTCGGCCGCGAGGTGGTGCCCGAGGTGTGGAGCACCAGGGCGACGTGATCCGGATCCGGCTGCATCGGGCCTTTGTCGGCAAACGGCACCGAGAGCGTGAAGGCGCCGGCCGGACCGCTGAGGTCCGGCGTGACGTCGATGACCTGGATGCCCCGGCGCGCCGCGACGATGCGCGCGGGCGCATCCGGTCCGGCCTGGATCAGCAACGCCTTGGCCTGCAGATCCTCGAGATAGAAATCGAACTCGTCCTCGCGATAGGCGGGGTTGAGCGGCGCCGCAGTGGCGGAGCAGGCGACCGCCAGGAACATGGCCGCCATCTCCGGGCCGTTCGGCATCACGATCGCGACGGCATCCTGCGGACCGACGCCGACGCTGCGCAAGGCGCCGCCGACCTTGTCCACCAGCGCGGTCAATTCTCCGCGCGTCATGGTGCGGCGCTCCGGGGCGCCGATCGCATCCGCCTTGCTGTTTCCCTGTCGCAACAGTTCCGCGACGGTGGTGACTTCACTCATCCTTGGTCATCCCTCTATCAATAGCCGA
>JAYSFH010000663.1:0-2546 GCA_041913405.1 Dongia sp.
TGCCTTTGCTCCAACAGGTCACCGCTGTGATCCAGATAGGTCAGTCCGACTATGATCGTTCGCCCGACATAGGATTGCGCCAGGCTGTCGTCGAACTCCGGCGGCTCGAACCCAGTCTCCGGATCAAACGTCTCCGGCGACGGCGGCCTATCGCCACTCATAGGCCGCCATCGACAGGCTGCCGAGATTGAAGCTGTCGTGCAGGCGCCTGCCCTTGGCGCCGTCGCCGCCGCTTGCGGCTGCGCCCATGGCGACCAGGAGCGGCAGGAAGTGCTCCTCGCTTGGATGCGCCAGCGTGGCGTTCGGGGCCTGCTCGCGGTAATTCGCCAGCGCCGCGGCATCGCCGGCGGCAATCCTCTGTTCGACCCAGCGGTCGAACGCCTCGGCCCAGTCGATCGTGTCGCCGCGGCCGTCGCGGTCGAGCCAGCGCAGATTGTGCACGGCGCCTCCGGAGCAGAAGATCAGCACGCCTTCATTCCGCAGCGGGGCGAGGGCGGCGCCCAGCTTCAGATGTGCCTCGGCATCGCCGCCGTCGATCAGCGAGAGCTGTACCACCGGGATGCCGGATTGCGGGAAGACCAGCATCAGCGGATTCCAGCAGCCATGATCGCGGCCGCGATCGGCATCGACCTCGGCCGCGATCCCGCCATCTTTCAGCAAGCTCACCGCCCGTGCCGCGAGTTGGGGCGAGCCCGGCGCATCGAATTGCAGCTCGTAGAGCGCCTTCGGGAAACCGGCGAAATCGTGGATCGTCTTCGGCGAAGCGGCGCCGGTCGCGCGCGCGACCGGGCTTTCCCAATGCGCCGAGATGCAGAGGATGGCTTTGGGCCGCGGCAGCTTGGCGCCGAGGCCGAGCATGAACTTGCGCGCGGGGATGTCCTCGAAGGGCAGCATCGGGCTGCCATGCGAGACGAAGACCACGGGCATTGCGGATTCTGGGGCTGGTGCGGTCACGATGGGTCCATTGGTTTGAGCGCTCCACCATTAAGGCGGGTTTCGACCGCTTTCAATCCGGGGAAAGCGCAGGCCGCCATGCGGCAAAAGCGAAGGCCGGGCAATCGCCCGGCCTTCCTGTCTTAATCGGCTGAAATACCTGGGTTTTTCGAGGCCTACGGCCGCGTATAGGCCGTCTTCACCACGGTGAAGAACTCGCGCGCCAGCTCGCCCTGCTCGCGGGAGCCGTAGCTGGAAGTCTTGCGGCCGCCGAACGGCCCGAAGTAGTCGACGCCCGCGGTCGGCAGGTTGACCATGGTCATGCCGGCCTCGATGTTGCGCTTGAAATGCGTCGCGTGCTTCAGCGAGGTGGTGCAGATGCCGCCGACCAGGCCGTATTCGGTGTCGTTGGCGACGCTCAAGGCCTCGTCGTAATCCTTCACCCGGATCACGTTGGCGACCGGGCCGAACACCTCTTCGCGGCTGATCCGCATGGTGTTGTTGGTTTCGGTGAACAGCGCGCAGTTCAGGTAATAGCCCTGGGTTTTGCGGTTGAGCAACTCGCCGCCCCAGGCCAGCTTGGCGCCTTCCTTCTGCGCGATCGAGATGTATTCCAGGTCCTGGTCGAGCTGGCGCTGGTCCACGACCGGGCCGATCTCGGCGCCGGGTTCGAGCGCGTTGTCGATCTTGGCCTTCTTCAGCCGCTCGACCATCGCCGCCACGAATTTGTCGTGGATGCCCTGCTGCACGATCAGGCGAGAGGAGGCGGTGCAGCGCTGGCCCGTCGATCCGAAGGCGCCCTGGAACGAGGCCTCGACCGCGATGTCGAGATCGGCGTCGTCCAGCACCACCATCGGATTCTTGCCGCCCATCTCCAGCTGCACCCGCGCGAGCCGCTTCACGCAGGCCTCGGCGACGGTCTTGCCGGTCTTGGTCGAGCCGGTGAAGGTGACAGCGGAAACGTCCTTGTGGTTGATCAGCGCATTGCCGACCACCGAGCCCGAACCCATGGTGAGGTTGAGCACGCCTTCCGGAAGACCCGCGCGCTGCAGGATGTCGACCAGACTCCAGGCGCTGGCCGGGACGAGATCGGCGGGCTTCAGGACGACCGTGTTGCCGAAGGCGAGGGCGGGGGCGACCTTCCAGGCCGGGATCGCGATCGGGAAGTTCCAGGGCGTGATGATGCCGACCACGCCGAGGCCCTCGCGGGTCACCTCGACCTCGGTGCCCGGGCGGAGGCCCGACATCTTGTCGCCGTGGATCCGCAAGGCCTCGCCGGCGAACCACTTCAGCACCTGGCCGGCGCGGGTCGCCTCGCCGATGCCCTCGGGCAGGGTCTTGCCCTCCTCTCGGCTGAGCTGCTTGCCGAGCTCTTCCTTGCGCGCCAGCACTTCATTGCCGGCCTTGTCGAGGATGTCGGAGCGGACCTGCGGGCTGGTGCGCGACCAGGCAGCGAAGGCCTTCTTCGCTGCGCTGACCGCGTCGTTCACCTGGTCCGCGGTCGCCGCAGCGAAGGCGCCGACCGGATCGCTCTTGTCGGAGGGGTTCTCGTTCTGGCGAGTTCCCGACCCCTCGACCCATTGACCGGCGATCAGGTTGCGCTTCACTTCCAT
>JAYSFH010000664.1:0-2528 GCA_041913405.1 Dongia sp.
AGCGCCGTCGCGTCGAGGTCCAGCTCCTCGGTCTGGTGCTGGGCGAAATAGCCGACCCGGATCTTCGAGGCGCGGCGCACCTCGCCTTCCATCGGCTGCAGGCGCTGGGCCAGCAGCTTCACGAAGGTGGACTTGCCGTTGCCGTTGGCGCCCAAGAGCGCGATCCGGTCGTCGGGATCGAGGCGGAGATCCATCTTCCGGAGGATAGGCTTGCCGGGCTCGTAGCCGACCGCGACGTGATCCAGGGTCATCAGCGGCGGCGGCAATTCCTGCGGCTCGGGGAAGTCAAACTCGACGCCCCGCTCCTCCGCGGCGACCGCGATCGGCTTCATCTTCTCGATGGCTTTCAGGCGCGACTGGGCCTGGCGCGCCTTCGAGGCCTTGTAGCGGAAGCGATCGACGAAGGCCATCATATGCTTGCGCTGGGCTTCCTGCTTCGCCGCCATCGAGGCCTGCAAAGCGAGGCGCTCGCGCCGCGTCTCCTCGAAGGTGTCGTAGCCGCCGGTATAGACCGTGAACTTGCAGTCATGCAGGTGGATGATCTTGTCGACGACGTTGTTCAGCAGGTCGCGGTCGTGGCTCACCAGCAGGATGGTGTGCGGGTAGTTCTTCAAGAACCCTTCGAGCCAGAGCGTCGCCTCGAGATCGAGATGGTTGGTCGGCTCGTCGAGCAGCAGCAGCTCGGGGCGCGAGAACAACACGGCCGCCAGGGCCACGCGCATCCTCCAGCCGCCGGAGAAGTCGCTGCAGGGCCGCGCCTGGGCCTCGGCGTTGAAGCCGAGGCCGGCGAGGATTTCCGCCGCGCGGGCTTCGGCCGAATGGGCGTCGATGTCGATCAGGCGCGCATGGATCTCGCCGATCCGGTCGGGATCCTCGGCGGTCTCCGCCTCGGCCAGCAAAGCGGCGCGCTCCTTATCGGCGGCCAGCACGGTTTCCAGCAGGCTCTCAGGCCCGCCCGGCGCTTCCTGGGCCAGCATGCCCATGCGCCAGAGCTTGGGCCACTCGACCGTGCCGGAATCCTGGTGCAGCTTGCCGGAGATGATGTTGAGCAGGGTCGATTTGCCGGTGCCGTTGCGGCCGACGATGCCGGCATGGTGCCCGGCCGGCAGGCTGAAGCCCGTGTCGGACAGGATCTCGCGCCCCGCGATCCGGTAGGAGAGGTTCGATACGGTCAACATTCGGTCAAAAAAGCCTTATAGATTGGTCACTTGGGCCGTATTTCCGGGGCGTTGCGGCGGCGCGGCGAGTTGTATATAAGCCAGCGACCATTTCGCCAAGCCGCATTCAAAGCGGCCTATCCCACACTCATCTCACCCAGGAACGAGACCATGGCCAAAGAGCGCACCTTTTCGATCATCAAGCCGGATGCCACGCGCCGCAACCTGACCGGCAAGATCAACGCCAAGTTCGAAGAGGCGGGTCTCCGGATCGTCGCTCAGAAGCGGGTCTGGCTCTCGACCGCCCAGGCCGGCGCGTTCTACGCCGTCCACAAGGAGCGCCCGTTCTACAACGACCTGGTGAAGTTCATGACCAGCGGCCCGGTCGTGGTCCAGGTGCTCGAGGGCGATGATGCCGTCGCCAAGAACCGCAAGGTCATGGGCGCCACCAACCCGGCCAATGCCGATGCCGGCACCATCCGCAAGGAATTCGCCGAATCCATCGAAGCCAACTCGGTGCACGGCTCGGATTCGCCGGAAAACGCCGCAATCGAGATCGCGTTCTTCTTCAGCGGGATCGAGATCGTCGGCTAAAGCCGCCGCCGGCTTTCTGAAGGTTGAAATGGCGCCGCTCACTGAGCGGCGCCATTTTGTTTTCGGGGCCTCCCCAAACGCAGTCATGCCAAGGCTTGGCCTTGGGATGACGATCGAGTTAGGGGCACGAGGGAGCTGCCCCAAAATGCAAACGGCGCCGTCCCATCGGGCGGCGCCGTTCCATAAAGCCGGTCGCGTCGGCTATTTCCCGCCGACGATCTTGGCCATCACGATGGCGCTGACGATGATAATGGCGCCGAAGCCGAACACGAACATGCCGAGGCTGGGGCCGTTGATGGCGAACAGCACGGTCACCAGGGTCAGCACCAGAGATTCGATGGTGCCCCAGAACAGCAGCTTGGAAACGCCGGCCCAGGTGCGCTGGCGGTCGGCAAGGATTTGGTCGTTCAGCGTCGTCATCAGATACCCCGTTAGAGTCTCGTCCTGGCGCGGAGATTTACCCGAGCTTGGCCGCCTGGGCAATGCGCCGAAAGCCGCAGATCGGGGGTTAACGAACCACCGGCCCAGTCGGCTCCAGGGGCTCGGTATCCACCGGGCCGACCGGGACGGCTTCCGGGACCCCGGGTTCGGGCGTCTTGGCCGGGGGGGCACTCGGGTCGGTCCCGGCGGCGATCGGCACCGGGGGCGCGTCCACGATGATGTTCTCCGGGCAAGTGCGGCGCAGCGGATTGGCCGGCTTCCAGAGGAGTTCCTTGTCGATGCCGCGGGTGAGCGCGCGCGGCATCAGCGCGACCCGGACCTGCAGCAGGTGCGACT
>JAYSFH010000665.1:0-2526 GCA_041913405.1 Dongia sp.
CGCGGCGATCCCCAAGGTGATCGGCGGCGACGGCGCCAAGGCGCTGAAGCTGGCAAAGGCACTCTATGACGACGTCGTCGTGAAGACCGTGCCGGTCTCCTCGCCGGAGACGGCGGAGGCGATCAAGCTCACCGAGAACATCTTCCGCGCCGTCAACATCGCCATGGTGAACGAGCTCAAGGTGATCTTTGATGCCATGGGCATCGACGTCTGGGAGGTGATCGAGGCGGCGAAGACCAAGCCCTTCGGCTACATGCCGTTCTATCCGGGGCCCGGTCTCGGCGGCCATTGCATCCCGATCGACCCCTTCTATCTGACCTGGAAGGCGCGCGAGTTCGGCATCAACACCCGCTTCATCGAGCTCGCCGGCGAAATCAACACGCTGATGCCGCGCTATGTGGTCGGGCGTCTCGCGGAGGCCCTCAGCGCCCATGCCGGCCGCGCCTTGAAGAAGGCAAAGATCCTGATGATCGGCCTCGCCTACAAGAAGAACGTCGATGACATGCGCGAGAGCCCGTCGCTGGTGCTGATCGGCATGCTGGAGGGGGCGGGTGCAGTGGTCGAGTATCATGACCCGTTCATCTCCCGGGTGAAGCCCTCGCGCGAGCATGGCCACCTGACCGACCGCCGCTCGGTGCCGCTCACCGCCAAGCGGATTGCCGCGGCGGACGCCGTGCTGATCGTGACCGACCATGACGATGTCGATTTCAAGCTGATCGGCAAGCATGCCCGGCTGGTGGTCGATACCCGCAACGCGATGGAAAAGCACAAGGCGCGCGGGCGCCGGATCGTGAAGGCGTGATGGCGGGGCAGGTCTACTGGATCACCGGCCTTTCCGCCGCCGGCAAGACCAGCGTGGCGCAGCGCCTGGTCGAGCAGTTGTCGACCGAAGGGCAACGGCCGATCCTGCTCGACGGCGACGTGCTGCGCGCGATCTTCGGCGTATCCGGCGCCCATGACCGTGGATCACGCCTCAATCTGGCGCTGCAATATGCAAGGCTTTGCAGCGAGCTTTCGCGCCAGGGCCATACGGTGATCTGCGCGACGATCTCGCTGTTCCACCAGGTGCATGATTGGAACCGCGCCAACATTCCCGGCTATCACGAGATCTACCTCCGGGTGCCGATCGAGCAGCTGCAGGCGCGCGACCCGAAGGGCATTTACGCCCGAGCCAAGGCCGGCGAGGTCAAGGATGTTGCTGGATTGGATTTCGCGATCGAGGAGCCGCGCGCACCCGATCTCCTGATCGACAACCACGGCGACATCACGCCGGAAGAGGCGGTCGCGCAGATCCTCGGCAAGTTTCCGAGCGGCCGCTAGGCAGGGAATTTCATCTCCAGGCCAATCTTCGCGGCCGCCGGCCCAAACAGGTGGTGGGCCCTTTCCCATTGCGCCGGCGACAGGCGATCCTTGCCGTAACCAGACAGGCCCTTGCCGTGATAGCGCCAGCCCTTCGCATAGGCCGGCGCCCAGGCCGGCTTGAAGAAGCGGCTGCGTTCCTGGTTCTGGATAGCGTTCTCCTCGAGGAGGGCGCTTGCCTTCAATGACCAGGCTTCCAGCGCCTGCTCGATCCGGCCGTCCGGAAGATTCTTTATCCCAACGAATTTGGCCAGTTCCGCCAGGACTTCCGCTCCGCGATGTCGCATGTCGTCGAACTTGATGACCATCATCTCGACGCGCGCTTCCTGGGCGTAACTAAGCCAGCTCAACACATGGCTCGACCAGGTGCCGTAGTCGTAAGAGACGTATTCGGGATAGGTGCCATAGTCGAGAAAGCTCTCGATGAGCATGTCGCGGGCGGCTTCCATCTCGGCCTCGGTCGCACTGCCGAGGTTGATCCGCTGGTTGAGCAGATAGCCCGCCGAAGAGATGCCGGCATCGATCGGGTCACGGACCACGTAAACGATGCGATAGGTCTTCACCTGGGTCAGCATGAAGCGGTTGGCCAGATGATGGGTGAAGATGAAACGCAGCGGGAATCCTTCCGGGCAGGGCGGGATCTGCGGCCCGATCGACATCACCGGGATGTTCGTGTCGAGTTCGGTGATCGACTTCGGCGCCCCGAACAGCAGGGTCGCCAGGCCGAGCTGGGCCTTGAGGTTGCCCGAGCTCGGGAAACCGCAGAGCCAGACCACAGGCCGCTGATCGGCATTCGCCACGAGAAAGTCCTTTCAAATCATGGGTGCGAAGCCGCCACCCGCCGTCATGCCGGACTGTAGGGGTGAGGGTATTAACGTCTCGTAAACCTTAACTGGCCTAAGTTGCGGCACGGAACTTGCGACGTTTTCACGTCGTAACCAGCGAGACAGAAATGGCGCAACCCGCTTTGAAACACGGTGATTTCACCGGCCTTGCCGAGAACTACTCCCGCTATCGCCCCGGCTACAGCCGGTCGGTGCGCGACGCCTTGCTCGCCATGTGCTCCGACGACGTGGCCGCGATGAAGGTGGCCGATGTGGGTGCCGGCACCGGCATCTGGACCCGACTCATGGCCGAGCGCGTGGCCCATGTGACCGCGGTCGAGCC
>JAYSFH010000666.1:0-2524 GCA_041913405.1 Dongia sp.
CCATGGGCGAGTTCTTCCGCGACAACGGCATGCATGCCGTCATCTTCTACGACGATCTCTCCAAGCAGGCTGTCGCCTATCGCCAGATGTCGCTGCTGCTGCGCCGTCCGCCGGGACGCGAAGCCTATCCGGGCGACGTCTTCTATCTGCACAGCCGCCTGCTCGAGCGCGCCGCGAAGATGAACGACAAGAACGGCGCCGGTTCGCTGACCGCGCTTCCGGTGGTCGAAACCCAGGCCGGCGACGTCTCGGCCTACATTCCAACCAACGTCATCTCGATCACCGACGGCCAGATCTTCCTCGAGACCGGCCTGTTCTACCGCGGTATCCGCCCGGCCATTAACGTCGGCCTCTCGGTCAGCCGCGTCGGCTCGGCCGCGCAGATCAAGGCGATGAAGCAGGTCGCCGGCCGCATCAAGCTCGAGCTCGCCCAGTACCGCGAAATGGCGGCCTTCGCGCAGTTCGCCTCCGACCTCGACGCCTCGACCCAGAAGCTGCTGGCGCGCGGCGCGCGCCTCACCGAGCTCCTGAAGCAGGGCCAGTATCAGCCGATGCCGGTCGAGGAGCAGGTGGTCTCGATCTTCGCCGGCGTGCGCGGCTTCCTCGATACCGTCGCCGTCGGCGACGTGAATCGCTTCGAAGCGGCGGCGCTGGAAGAGATCCGCGCCAAGCACGGCGACATCCTGAAGGCGATCCGCGAGGAGCGCGAGCTCTCCAAGGCGACCGAGGACAAGCTGACGGCCTTCTACACCGCGTTCCAGAAGACCTTCGCCTGATCGAAAGAAACGGCGAAAGGAAAGGGTGAAGGATGCCCAGCCTTAAGGACCTCAAGGTCCGCATCAACTCGACGAAGAGCACGCAGAAGATCACTTCGGCGATGAAGATGGTCTCTGCGGCGAAGCTGCGTCGCGCCCAGGAGCAGGCCGAAGCGGCCCGCCCCTATGCCGAGCGCATGGATCGCGTGCTCGGCCGTCTGGCGGCGGCGGCCGCCGGCAAGGATGGCGCGCCGGCGCTGCTGGCCGGAAACGGCCGGGATCAGACCCATCTCATCGTGGTGATGACCTCGGACCGCGGCCTGTGCGGCGGCTTCAACTCCTCGATCGCGCGGGGCGCCCGCAAGCTCGCCCGCGACCTGAAGGCCCAGGGCAAGACGGTCAAAATCCTCTGCATCGGCCGCAAGGGACGCGACCAGCTGCGCCGCGAGTTCTCGAGCGAGATCATCGGGACCATCGAGGATATCGGCAAGCCGCGCCTGACCTTCGCGGCGGCCGAGTCGGTGGC
This sequence comes from Dongia sp., assembly GCA_041913405.1. Taxonomy (GTDB): domain Bacteria; phylum Pseudomonadota; class Alphaproteobacteria; order Dongiales; family Dongiaceae; genus Dongia. The sequence goes on from JAYSFH010000666.1 coordinate 1,282, forward strand.
GACCAAGATCCTGGCGATGTTCGAGCACGGCGAGTTCGACGTCTGCGAGATCGTCTACAACCGCTTCAAGTCGGCGATGACCCAGATCGTCACGGTCCAGCAGCTGATCCCGTTTGCGCCGGCTGCGGCCAACGAGAACGATCCGGCCGGCGGCGCCTACTACGAGTACGAGCCGGACGAGCTCGAGATCCTCTCCAGCCTGCTGCCGAAGAATCTGGGAATGCAGATCTTCAGGGCGCTGCTGGAGAACAACGCCTCCGAGCAGGGCGCGCGCATGACCGCGATGGACAGCGCGACCCGCAACGCCGGCGAGATGATCAACAAGCTCACCATCACCTACAACCGCTCACGCCAGGCCGCCATCACGAAGGAGCTGATCGAAATCATCTCCGGCGCCGAAGCAGTGTAGCGCGTGACTCTGTAAGAGAAGGACGAACCTCATGGCTCAGAATCGTGTCGGCAAGGTCACCCAGGTGCTGGGCGCCGTGGTCGACGTTCAGTTCGACGGCGACCTGCCGGCGATCCTGAACGCGCTCACCGTCGATAACCAGGGCAAGCGCCTGGTCTTGGAAGTGGCGCAGCATCTCGGTGAGAACACCGTGCGCACCATCGCCATGGACACCACCGACGGCATGGTCCGCGGCCAGGAGGCGACCGACACCGGCGCCGCGATCACCGTGCCGGTCGGCCCGGAGACCCTGGGGCGCATCATCAACGTGATCGGCGAGCCGGTCGATGAGCGCGGCCCGGTCACCGCCAAGAAGAGCTACGAGATCCACCGTCCGGCCCCGTCTTTCACCGATCAGTCCACCGAGCCGCAGGTTCTCGTCACCGGCATCAAGGTCATCGATCTGCTGACCCCGTATCCGAAGGGCGGCAAGATCGGCCTGTTCGGCGGCGCCGGCGTCGGCAAGACCGTGACCATCATGGAGCTGATCAACAACGTCGCGAAGGCGCACGGCGGCGTGTCGGTGTTCGCCGGCGTCGGCGAGCGCACCCGCGAGGGCAACGACCTCTATCACGAGATGATGGAATCCAAGGTCATCAACCTCGAAGGCGAGTCCAAAGTGGCACTCGTCTATGGCCAGATGAACGAGCCGCCGGGAGCCCGCGCCCGCGTCGCGCTGACCGGCCTCACCCAGGCCGAGTACTTCCGCGACGAAGAAGGCCAGGACGTGCTGTTCTTCATCGACAACATCTTCCGCTTCACCCAGGCGGGCTCGGAAGTGTCGGCGCTGCTCGG
>JAYSFH010000667.1:0-2524 GCA_041913405.1 Dongia sp.
TCGGCCGGCCGATGGAGGTCTACAACCGGCCGGCCAATCTCTTCGTCGCGGAGTTCATCGGCTCGCCGGGCATCAACTTGGTGCGGGGCGAGGTCGCCGCCGAGGGCGGAACTCCGGTGATGCGCGTGGACGGCACGGTGCTGCCGCTGCCGCCCGCGGCGAAGCTCGCCGCCGGCCAGAAGATCGTCTACGGCATCCGCCCGGAGCACCTGGTGCCCGCGCATGATGGGGCGGGGATCCCGGCCAAGGTCAGCGTGGTCGAGCCGACCGGGCCGGAAATGCACATCTACACCGATCTCGCCGGCGTCGAGGTCTGCGCGGTCTCGCGCGACCACCTGGACTACGGCCCCGGCCAGGACATCCGCCTCTCGCCCATGCTGGACCAGGTCCATCTCTTCGACCAGGATACCGGCAAGGCGATCGGGCGCTAGCGATTTCAAGATCGAGGACAGAATGGACAAGACCGAACTCGCCGCCCGCAAGAGCATCATCCAGGCGGCACTCTCGATGAACTCCATGGGCATCAACCAGGGCACCTCCGGCAATGTCAGCGTGCGCTATGGCAACCGCATGCTGATCACGCCTTCGGGCGTGCCCTATGAAGAACTCGACCCCAAGGATATCTGCGCAAGCGAGATCACGAAGGACGGCAAGACCTGGCAGGGTGACCTGGCGCCATCCTCCGAATGGCGCTTCCATCTCGACATCTACAAGGCCCGGCCGGACGTGGGCGCCGTGGTGCACACCCACAGCATGTATGCGACCGTGATGGCGATCTGCGGCAAGCCGATCCCCGCCGTGCATTACATGGTCGCGGCCTCGGGCGGGACCGAGATCCGGGTCGCGAAATATGCGACCTACGGCACCGAGCAGCTCTCCAAGAACGCCCTCGAAGCATTGGAGGGCCGCACCTGCTGCCTCCTGAAGAACCACGGCGTGATCGCGACCGGGCCGAACATCAAGCGCGCGCTCTGGCTCGCCAGCGAGGTCGAGACCGTGGCCCGCCAGTACCATCTGGCGCTCACGATCGGCGGCGGCGACATCATCCCCGATGACGAGATGAACCGCATCATCGCCAAGTTCAAAGCCTATGGGCCGCTCGCCAAGCCCGCCGCCGCGCCGCTGAAGAAGCCGGCGAAGAAGACCAAGGCGAAGAAGAGCCCGTTCTGAAGATCGGCATGCTCCGTCGGGATCGGGCCTGGTCGAGGACTTCCTGTCCCCTGGCGGCCTGTCTGAACACAGACGGCTGCCGACGAAGCGTCGCCCATCGGACTGGCTAACCCATTGACGTGATAGGTTGAACGCTAAACGGGGTTGCCAGCGACTCTCAATTCCGTCTGCGTCCGGTCTGCGTTGCGCAATCCGTCTGCGTCCCGTCTGCGTTGCTCGACCCGTCTGCGTCCGGTCTGCGTTGCGCAATCTGTCTGCGTCCGGTCTGCGTTGCTCGATCCGTCTGCGTCCGGTCTGCGTTGCATCGACCGTGCGCCGTCTCGCCGTTCGACGCGGCCCTAGCCTCAGCTTTAACGATTTCAAGCAGCGCGCGCTCCCTGCGCGTCGGGGAGGGGAGGCGCCGACCATACCACGATCGGCGCCGCTTGTCGTCCATGGGAGCCATGCTGAATTCGGGAGTATGCAGGTAGAATTCTGCTCAGCTAAGCGCCGTCCGATCCAATCGTCCGCGCCTCAAGCTGTGGCAAGACCCTCACCCCAGCCCTCTCCCTACGGGAGAGGGGGTTCTCTCGCGCGCTAAAACTTCCGCACCGCCTCGGTCATCGCCTTCAGGATGGTGACTGCCGAGGCGGCGCCGGGATCGATGTGGCCGAGGGCGCGTTCGCCGAGGCGCGAGGCGCGGCCCTTGGTGGCCAACATAGCCTTGGTCGCTTCCGCCCCCTCGGCCGCCGCGGCGACGGCGGCTTCGAGACAGGCGACGGCATCGTCGCCGCGCGCCTTTGCCGCCTGGATCGCGTCGGCGGCGGGGAGCCAGGCGTCCATCATGGTCTTCTCGCCACGTTCGGCCTTGCAGCGGTCCTGCATGCCCTTGGCCATGGCGGCGATGCAGTCGGCCAGCGCGTCCCGGTCGATGGTCGCCTTGCCTTTAAGCGCCGCGCCCGCGCGCATGAAGGCGGTGCCGTAGAGCGGGCCCGAGGAGGCGCCGACCGCATTCAGGAAGGACTTCGCCGCGGTGTTGAAGACCGTGGTCGGGTCGGCGCCGGCGTCGAGCTTGCCCAGCGCCTCGTTCACCGCGGTGAAGCCGATCGACATGGTGACGCCGTGATCGGCATCGCCGATGACACCGTCCAGCTCGGAAAGGCGGCCCTTGTCGGATTCGATCGCATCGCCGATCGCCTGGAACAGGCTGCGGAGGTTGGCGGCGGTGAGTTCGGTCATGATCAACCCGCCCGGAACATGGCGCAGTCGCAAGGATGGTCGAGCAGGCCGGTCAGCTCGTCGTCGAGATGGAGCAGCGTGATCGACGCGCCCGCCATCTCCAGCGAGGTGCAATAGTTGCCGACCCAGGTCTGGT
>JAYSFH010000668.1:0-2523 GCA_041913405.1 Dongia sp.
TTCGGATACTGGATCAGGCTCTGCGCGACCTTGTCGAGCGTGGCGCGAAACTCGGGCTTCAGCGTTGAACTGGCGACATCAAAGGTGACGCCGTCGGGCAGGTTGACCAGGATCGCGCTGCCATTGTCGGTCTCGGTCACGTCGACCCCCGATCCGGCGGTCTGCTCCTTCAGTTCCTTGATCTGCTTGTCCATCTGATAGCCGACCGCCGCGCCAGCGACGCCGCCGATGCCGGCACCGATGATGCGGCCGGTCTTGCCGCCGATCAGGCCGCCCAGCAGACCACCGGCAACCACGCCGCCTAGCCCGCCGATGGCGGTGCGGGAAATCTTCTTCTCACCGGTATTGGGATCGGTCACGCAGGCCGAAGTGGTCAGCAGCGCAGCTGCGACGAAACCGGAAGTGAGCCAGCGGGTCTTTATCATCATCGTTCCCCTTCGCTTGAACGGAAGTCGTCTCGACCCTGTATTTTGGCTTATGAATGAAACCTGACAGGGCGCAATGTCAACGGTTTAGCGGGCCACAAGTTCCAGCCGCGCAACCGCTGGGTGCAGAGGCACTTATCCTTTCGGGCCAAACCTGCTACCGGATCGAACGTGACACCTTATCCATGGACCGACGTGATCATCATTGCAGGGCTGATCCTGCTCAATGCCCTGTTCGCGATGTCGGAACTGGCGATTGTATCCGCGCGTCCGGCGCGGCTCAAACTGGCGGCAGAAGGCGGGCACAAGGGCGCGCGCACCGCGCTGGTCCTGGCCTCCGATCCGGGCAAGTTCCTCTCGACCGTGCAGATTGGCATCACCCTCGTCGGGATCATCGCCGGTGCCTATTCCGGCGCGAGCCTGGGCGGCCCTACCGGTGAGCGGCTCGCCGCGCTGGGCATGCCGGCCGACTGGGCCGAGGAAGCCGGGTTTGCCATCGTCATCGCGCTGACCACCTATTTCAGTCTGGTCGTTGGTGAACTGGTGCCCAAGCAGATCGCCCTGCGTGCGGCAGAGCCGATTGCGATGGTCGCGTCTCGGCCGATGGCGCTGATCGCCCGGATCGCCGCGCCGTTCGTCTGGCTGCTCGACCGCTCGTCCTCGTTCCTGGTTCGTCTGCTTGGCGTGCGGCGCAAGGACGGCCAGTCGCTGACTGCCGAGGAACTGCACCTGGTCTTTGCCGAGGCGACCCGGTCCGGCGTGATCGAGGAGGAAGAGCGCCAGATCATGACCGGGATCATGCGCCTGGCCGATCGCCCGGTCCGCGAATTGATGACCCCCCGGACCGAGCTCGACACGATCGACCGCCGTGCGACCGAGGCGGAAGTGCGCGCCGCTATCAAGGATAGTCCGCACTCGCTGCTGCCCGTGGCGGACGGTAGTCCCGACAACATCGTCGGCGTGGTCAAGGTCAAGGACTTGCTGGCGATGATGCTGGCAGGCCGCAAGGTCCAGCTGTCCCGCCTGATGCGCAAGGCCGAGGTTATCCCGGACCAGCTCGACGCAATGGACGCGCTGCGCCTGTTGCAGCAGTCCGATGTTGCGATGGCGCTGGTCCATGACGAATACGGCCATCTGGAAGGGGTGGTGACCCCTGCCGACCTGCTCAGCGCGATTGTCGGCAATTTCGCCAGCCACCAGGATGAAGGCGACGAGCCGATGGTGGTCGAGCGCGAGGACGGCAGCCTGCTTGTCGCCGGTTCGCTCCCGGCCGACGCCCTGGCCGACCGCCTGTGCATCGACCTGCCCGAAGACCGCGACTATGCCACGGCGGCCGGCTTTGCCCTGTCCGTCATGAAGAAGCTGCCCCACGAAGGCGAACATTTCCACGAACAGGATTGGCGCTTCGAAGTGGTCGACATGGACGGCCGCAAGATCGACAAGCTGCTGGTCAGCCGGATCGCCGACGAAACCGGCGAGGAATAGTTTTCCCCATCAGCCAACAAAAAAGGCCCGGGTTGCCCCGAGCCCTTTCGTAATCTCTAAATCCAGAGCAGCTTAGTTGCCGCCGACCGCCGTCTGTGCTTCGCGGCCGTCGCCTTCGGGAGCGGCGATGATGTCGCGGGTGGCGTCGCCCTTGGCTACGGTCTGGGTGGCCGGATCGCCTACTGTCGAACGGATCGACGGAGCGGCCTGGCCGGACAGCTGGTTGACCGAAGTTTCGACGCCGGAGCGCGGAGCGGCGGGGCCGAACAGCGCACCCTGCGCCTGGGCGGCCGTGCTCTGGTCGGTCGGGCGCGGCGCGCCCGGAGCCGGCGGGACCAGCGCGAAATCGGGCGGAACGACCAGCGGCGCCTGGCGCTGGACGGCGAACTCGTCCGGGCGCTGGCGATTGAACAGCCCGCCGCCGCCACAAGCGGACAGCAGCACCGAGGTGCCAAGGACGATCAGGGCTGACTTGCGCATGGTATCAATTCTCCGAGGCGGGAGCACCCGCCGGTTGCTGGTCCGTCTTTTCGCGGATCAGGAAGCTGCGGGCAAGGATAATAACGACGCCGAGGGTGATTGCCGCATCGGCCAGGTTGAAGATCAGGAAGGG
>JAYSFH010000669.1:0-2510 GCA_041913405.1 Dongia sp.
AGAGATGTGGCGGAAGATCGACGCCCTGCATTGGCAGAAAGGGCCGACCGACGTCGCCGCCCTCAAGAACGCCAAGCTGCAGCTGCCGCAGAATTACATCTACCTCGACAGCAACGAGGCCGACGATTTTCTGCGCCTGACCGAGAACATCCCAGGCGACATTCCCGAGCAGATCCTGGCGCCGAACGATTTCCACTGGTGGGCCTCTGTCGATTTCTCCGAGGACGGCTACGTCAAGGACGAGGAGAAGCTCGACAACGACGCGATCCTGACCACCATGAAGGACGCGACCGAGCAGAGCAACGAGGAGCGGCGGCGCAATGGCTGGGGCGAGTTGCACGTGGTCGGCTGGCGGCATGCGCCGCATTACGACACGACGACCAAGCGGCTGGAATGGTCGCTCGACGTCAAGGACGAAACCGGCCAGGTCTCGACCAACTTCCAGACCCGGGTGCTGGGGCGCCGCGGCGTCACCAACTTCACCCTGGTGACCGGGCCCGATACGCTCGATGCCGATGTCGCCGAGTTCAAGACAGTGCTGGCCGGATACCAGTTCAACGCCGGCGACTCCTATGCCGAGTACAAGCAAGGCGACAAGGTGGCGGAATACGGCCTGGCGGCGCTGATCGTCGGCGGCGGCGCGGCGGTCGCGGCCAAGAGCGGATTGCTGAAGTTTCTCGGCAAGTTCATCTGGATCGGCCTGGCCGCGGTCGGAGCCGTGGTGATGAAGCTGTTCCGGCGCAAGGCGTAACGTTCGGATGAACCTGGCTGCGACCAGCGATGAACTCATCCTGCTGCTGATCTTCTTCGGCCTCTACCTGGCGGATTGCATCGTCTTGCTCCGGCCCGCGCAGGCCTTGACCCAGCTTCGCATCGCGCGGCCGGCCAAGGCGGAGCGGCGCGGGCTCGGCATCGCCGGCCGCTGCCGGTTGTCGCTGGATTTCGGCTGGACCGTCTATCCGGTGCGCGGCTGCACGCTCGCCCTGCTCAATCCACTGACGCCGTTCGTCGCCGTGTTCAAGACCCGGCCGATTGACGGCAGCGAGGCCGGCACACCACAGATAGGCCGGCGCCAGATGATCGCGCTCCACATCCGGACCCGGCGGATGAGCATCGCGCTGCTTTCGCACGCGTTCCTGATGTTCGTGATCCTGCCCGTGCTGCTGCTGAGCGGCGAGACCTTCCGGCTGCTGATCGCGCTCGGGGCGGCTTTTCTGTCGGCGATGCTGATACTCGCAGTCTGCTACATGGATCGGCGCGCGGCCCGCCTGCCCAGCGCCGGGTTCTGGGGCGTCGCCGGACAGGCTGTGCTCTGCCTCCCGACTTCCTTGAATGCAGCGCGCAAGCTGGCCTTGCTTTCAGCCGGATCATCGACCGCAGCGGCGCTGCTGCCTTCGGTCCCGGAGGCGGAGCGGCCGGCGGCGCTCAGCGAATTGCGCTTGACCCTCGACCGCGCCGCCGCCGACGGCGCGCAAGCGCTCGCCCATGCCGCCGAGATCCAGCGTCAACGGCTGGCGGCGGAATATCCGGAGGCCTGACCGATGGATGCCGGCGGGTGGGACTTCCAGTCGATCGCCATGGTCGGCGGTTTCTTCGCGGCGGGCTTCGCCGCGGTCTGGATCTTCCTGACGCTCAGGCAGGGCGAGAAGCCGAAGCCGGACTCCAGCGAGGACGACGGGCGCTAGCTCTTCTTCCTGGGCTTCGCCTTCGCCGTGTTGAGCGCGACGGCGGCCTGGATCAGCGCCTTCAGGGCCGGGGCATTGATCTTCTCGCCCTCCTTGAAGTCGATAGCGCGCCGGGTGTTGCCCTCGAGGCTGGAGTTGAACAGCTTGGCCGGATCCTTCAGCGCGGCACCCTTGGCGAAGGTCATCTTCACGACGCTCTTGTAGGTCTCGCCGGTGCAGATGATGCCGTCATGCTCCCAGACCGGCACGCCGCGCCATTTCCATGTCTCCACAGCTTCGGGATCGGCCGCCTTGATGACGGCGCGGATGCGGGCGAGCGTTTCGCCGCGCCAGTCGCCGAGTTCGGCGATGCGCGCGTCGATCAGGGCGGAGGCGTCTTGCCGGGATTCATCGGGAGCGGGCTTTTTCATCCTGTATTGCCTTTCGCCTACATCTTCTCGCCGGGGAGCCTGCTCGCCTGCTTCACCCAGTCGGCGAACTGCGTTTCATCCAGATCGTCGTTTTCGTGGATGTGGAAATAGCGCACGTCCTTCTGCTTCGACGTTACCGGCGGCGGCGGTTCGAGGGCGGCGCCGCGGAAGAAGGCGACCTGTATGTATCTGTCGAAGCAGTGAGGAACCACGTCTTGCCGTCGAGGCCATAGAGTGGCGAATTCCATTTGACCGCCTTCTCGACGCCGGGGACCGTGCGGGAGACGATGGCGTCGAGGCGGCGGCCGATATCGCTTTTCCAGCTCGGCATGGCGGCGATGTAGGCCTGTACGGGCGCGTCGCCATGGCCTTTCGGGATCTGCGGGTTGCCGCCAGACAGGAGTTTCGGCTGCGC
>JAYSFH010000670.1:0-2510 GCA_041913405.1 Dongia sp.
ATAGAAGTATTTCAGCGGCAGGTGCTGCGCCAGGCCGCCGGAGATCAGCGCCCGGGCGACGCTGGCGGTGCCTTCCGGACGCAAGGTGATCGTCTCGCCGCCGCGATCGGTGAAGGTGTACATCTCCTTAGTGACGATGTCGGAGGTGTCACCGAGCGTGCGCTTGAACACCTCGGAGAACTCGAAGATCGGCGTCGCCATCTCCTGGAAGCCGAAACACTCGGCGGCGCGGCGCGCCGTCTCGGCGACGCGGCGATAGCGACGCATCTCATCAGGCAAAAGATCGTGTGTGCCGCGAACCGGCTGAAGCTCTGACATGGGAGGCCCTAAGAGGAAGCTATTCGGCGGCGGCGGACTGCTTGGCCTTTTCCGCTGCCTTGGCGGCTTCGATCTCCGCCGCTTTCTTCTCGATGAGCTCGGCCATGTGCTCGACGATATCCTGGTTCTTCAGCCGGTGATGCTGCTGGCCCGCGATGTAGACCATATGCGTGTCGTTGCCGCCGCCGGTGAAACCGATATCGGTCTCGCGCGCCTCGCCCGGGCCGTTCACCACGCAGCCGATGATCGAGACCGACATCGGCGTGGTGATATGGGCGATGCGCTTTTCCAGCGCCTCAACGGTCTTGATGACGTCGAAGTTCTGCCGCGCGCAGGACGGGCAGGAAATCAGGTTCACGCCGCGGTGCCGGAGGTTCAGCGACTTCAGGATGTCGAAGCCGACCTTCACCTCTTCGACGGGATCGGCGGAGAGCGAGACGCGGATCGTGTCGCCGATGCCGGCCCAGAGCAGCGAGCCCAGGCCGATCGAGGACTTCACCGTGCCGGTGCGCAGGCCGCCCGCCTCGGTGATGCCGAGATGCAGCGGGTAATCGCAGGCGTCGGCCAGGCCCTGGTAGGCAGCGACCGCCAGGAACGGATCGGAAGCCTTCACGCTGATCTTGAACTCGTGGAAGTCATGGTCCTGGAGGATCTTCATGTGATCCAGCGCGGATTCGACCATCGCCTCCGGGCAAGGCTCTCCGTACTTCTCCAGCAGGTCGCGCTCCAGCGAACCGGCATTGACGCCGATCCGCATAGAGCAGCCATGGTCTTTCGCCGCCTTCACGACTTCGCGGACGCGGTCGGCGCTGCCGATATTGCCGGGATTGATGCGGAGACAGGCGGCCCCGGCTTCGGCGGCCTCGATGCCGCGCTTGTAGTGGAAGTGGATGTCGGCGACGATCGGCACCGTCACCTGCTTCACGATCTCCTTCAGGCCCGCGGTCGAGTCCTCGTCGGGACAGGAGACGCGAACGATGTCGGCGCCGGCCGCTTCCGCCGCCTTGATCTGCGCGACCGTCGCGGCGACGTCCTGGGTCAGGGTGTTGGTCATGGTCTGGACCGAGATCGGCGCGTCGCCGCCGACCAGCACGGAGCCGACGCGGATCTGCCGGGATTTCCGCCGGAGGATGTCGCGATAGGGACGAACGCTCATGATCCTTGGGACTCGCTGCTGGTGAAAAAGGCAGGGCTGTCGCCATTGCGACGCCGCAAGTGCGGAACATGCGCTGGCGAGGTTAAAAGATCAAGTGCCGCGCCGGCGTTCCCGTGCCGGTACGGTCAAAATTAACCGCACGACATCAGAGACTTAGCGGCTATTCCTCGGTGTTGAAGGCGGAGCCGTCCGAGAGCGCGGCCGGATCGAGCTTGATTCCCCGCTTCACAACGCCCAGCGAGCCCAAGGCCTGCATGGCGCGGCCCTCGAGCTCGATCACGATGCCGCCGGCATTGCCGGTCGTCATCACCAGCCCCTTCTGGTCGGGCACATTGAAGGTTTCGCCCTGGCGCAGCACCCGCTGCAGCACGACGGCGTCATCCTTGTCCCGAATCTCGATCCAACTGTCGCGGTTGGCCCGGATCACCACCTTTGCCGCAGGCGGCACGGGTGCCGGCTCCGTGGTTATGGAGGCCTGCTCGGTGGCGGCCGGCGCCGATGCCGACGCGCTGGTGGCCGGCGCGGCAGGGGTCGGCGCGGCCGGCGCCGTGGGTTCCGCCTGGCCCTGCCCGAGGGCCACCGCGGCCGGCTCGGTGCTGGGAGTCGGAGTCGCCACGACCGCCGGTGGCGGCGGAGCAGGCGTAGCGGCCGGCGCCGGGCTGGGCGCGGGCGCCGCGGCTGGCGGGGTTGCGGTGGCGGCGGTTGCGGCCGGCGCGGTCTCCGGGCTCGGCGCCGTGGGCTCGGCAGTCGAGGTCGCGGCCTGGGCCTCGGTCCGGGTCGGCTCGGCGGGCGCCTCGTTTTCAGCGCTTTCGCCGAAGCCGGTCTGCTTCTTGATGTAGTCCGGAACCTGGTCAATCAGCTTGATGCCGGTGCCGCCGGACTGGCTCGCGTAATACCAGCCGCCATAGATCGCGACCGCCAGGAGCAGGCAGACGCCCAGGATCGCGCCGCCGGGAAAGCGGGATTCGCCGCCCTCGGTCGGCCAGACCAGCTCGTTCTGGCGGCTGCGGCGCGCCAGCTCGTCCCGGTAATCGCT
>JAYSFH010000671.1:0-2504 GCA_041913405.1 Dongia sp.
GTCGTCGCCGCGGACGACGCGTCGCTCCGCTACGTGCTGGTGCAGCGCTCGGCCGTGCTGAACTTCGCCGCCACGATCAACATCGCGCTGCAGCCGCTGGATGCCAGCCACACCGCGCTCGTGCTCTACAGCCGCGCCCCACAGGGCCCGGGCGAGGTCCACAGGCAGCGGCTCCAGCGCTGGCTCGATCTGCTGGGCGTCGCCGCCGTCGGCTAGGCCCGCAAATTCCCTGGATTACACGGCTGCGTCTCATCGTTTGGCCTTTCAACCCGGCTTCTATCATCAGTTGTTAACAAACTTGGCGGAGAGTCGGCGGCGAAGCCATTCTCTTGCCACAACACCCGAGTAAACGACGTCGAGCCATGGCCGACCGTCCCTATCATGTTTTCGAACGCGCCGAGCAGGCCCAGAGCGAGAAGGTCCGTGCGCTGTTCGAATATTGGCAGCGGCTGAAGCGCAACGGCCGGCCCGGTCCGCGCACCGCCTTCGATCCGACCGAGGTGCCGGCGCTGCTCTCCTCCTTGCTGCTCGGGGATATCGAGGCCGATCCGTTCCGCGTGTTCTTTCGGCTGGTCGGCACCAAGGTCGCCGCCTTTTCGCGGCTGGATTTCTCCGGCCGCTACCTGGACGCGCTGGACTACAAGGGCCGCGATTCGATCGAGTGGCTGGAATGTTATCGCACCGTCCACGCGACGCAGAATGGCGTCATCGGCGTGAACCGGGTCACCTGGCCCGACGAGGCGCCGATGGAATACGAGTTCGCGCTGCTGCCGCTGGAGCGTGACGGCGATCCCGCCGGCAGCTTCATCGCGATCGCGGTCTACGCCCTAATCGCCCCGAATCTGATCGAAGACTTGCCGGAAGTCCGGGTCTTCCCCAAGGGCTGATCCAGGGGCTGACCAAGGGGCTAAGCGACGCTACTCCGGCCGCGCGTCGGGTTCCGCCACGCGTTCAAGGAGGTCGCGGGCGAAGGCTTCGCAGCCGCGCTCGAACTCGCGCAGGCCCGCGAGGCCGACGATCTCGTGGAAGGTGGAGAAGCTCGACATCTCCTTCTGCAGGCTGGCGGTCTCGCCGGTCGCCTTCAGCGCACCGTAGAATTTCGCCAGCGCATGCGCGATCACGTAGGTCGCGGCGACCGGAAAGGCGACGACGGCGTAGCCGATTTCCTGCAGCGCCTCGGCCGAGAGCAGCGGCGTCTTGCCGCCCTCGACATTGTTCGCCATGCAGGGCGCCGAGACCTCGGAGCAGATTCGCGACATCTCATCGACCGTCAGCGGCGCCTCTACGAAGATGAGATCGGCGCCGGCCTCGCGGTAAATCTGCGCCCGCTCGATCGCCGCCTCCAGTCCCTCGGTTGCCCGGGCATCGGTTCGGGCCATGATGACGAGATCGTGATCCGTCCGGGCGTCGAGGGCCGCTTTCAACTTCGCCACCATCTCCGCGACCGGAATGACCCGCGTCCCATCCATGTGGCCGCAGCGCTTCGGCGCCACCTGGTCCTCGATGAAGAGCGCCGCCACGCCGGCGCGCTCGAAGGCGCGTACCGTCCGCGCGACATTGATCGCATTGCCGTAGCCGGTATCGGCATCGGCCAGGATCGGCAGCCGGGTCGCGTCGCCGAGCCGCGCGTACATGTCGGCCATCTCCGTCATGGCGAGCTGGGCGATGTCCGGCGCGCCCAGGAGGCTCGCCGTTGCCGCATAGCCGCCGCAGGTCACCGCCGAGAAGCCGGCGGCCTCGGCCAGCCGGGCGGAGAGCGCGTCATGGACACCCGGCAGCAGGAGAATCTCGTCGGCTTCAACCAGTTGGCGGAACAGGGTGGTGCGGCGCATCGGCGGAACCTCGCGACGGGCGTTTTCTTAACGGTTAGCCCAGGATAACCGGTGGGGCTTCCGTGATGGAACGTCTTCGGGCTTGGCCCGTTAATGTATCGCAACCGGGGTTGGCGTGGGGCGGCGAGACGAAGGGCTATGTTGCTTTGCGCAGCGAAATCCTGTTGAATCCGCCGGAATCGCTTGCTGCGGCCCCCCACCCGGCGAGGTCATTTGGGGAACATCCATAAAAGAGGCACAAAAATGCTGAAATCGAGCTTTATCGCCCTGTCCGCAGCCGGAATGCTGACCGGCGTCACCCTCGGCTTGAGCGGACCCGCAATGGCCCAGGACATGGCGGCCACCTGGACCAAGTACCAGGAAGCGGTGCGCGTTGCGGAGCTCTGCCGCTACATGAAGCACGACGCGTCGCAGTGGGCGAAGATGGGCCCGTATATCGACGCCAAGGTCAACCACGAGATCGGCGGTGGCCAGCGCCTGACCCTCATTGAAGAGGCGAAGAGCGGCGCCTGGAAGGCCGCCCGGGTCGAGGGCTGCGAGAGCGAAGGCACCAAGACCCTGCTGTCGCTCTACGACACCGAGCTCGCGCCGCTGGCGAAGTAGTCGCTTTCGCGACGCCACATCGATTGATTTGAGCGCCGGTCCCGGCAACGGGGCCGGCGCTGCCTTTTC
>JAYSFH010000672.1:0-2483 GCA_041913405.1 Dongia sp.
GATTCCTCGCGTGAGAACACCCCCGAACCGCTGATCGATTCCGATCCGAATCGCCGGTCGGCGGCGGAGCCGTGGCGGCCGCGCAGCTACCGGCGCTCGACCGCGCCGGAGGCCAAGGCGCCCTATGGCATCGGCCAGGGCGAGATTGCACAGCTTTTCGCCGGCGGCGAGGCCGGCGGGCGGGCCTTCCGCTGGCTGCTGAACGACGGCCGCCGCCTGAATGACCTGGCCGAGATCGTGGCCGGGCTCGGCCGGCAGTTCACCGAAGGCGGCCTGCCGCTGCAGCGGCTCTACCTCGGCCAGCGCACCATCCACCCGCAGATGGGCGCCATCGGCTATCTCTGGAACAAGGGCGATCCGGCCGCGCAGGTGATCGAGCGCGAGCATGCGGTGGTCAGCGGCCAGACCTATCTCTCCAGCCCGATGCGCCGGCTCTATGAGGACGGCGAAAAGCTGATCCGCCGCAAGCTGACCGGGCCGGACGCGCAGCTCGATTTCCCGGTGCTGCACGAGTTGAAGGAAACCGGTGCCACCGACTATGCGATCTTCCTGCTGGAGATCGACGACGACGCCCGGGCCTCCATCTCGATCACCACCAACGCGCCGGAAGGATTCAGCGACGCCGAGATCGCCAGCGTCGGCGCGATCATGCCGCTGCTGGCCATGATCGTCGACAGCCACGAATGGCACCGCTTGGCTAAGTCGCTGCTGGAGATCTATCTCGGCGAGGATGCCGGCCGGCAGGTCCTGGGCGGCTCGGTGCGGCGCGGCCAATCGACTACCATCGCTGCGGCGATCTGGTTCTGCGATCTGCGCGATTTCACCGCGATGTCGAACCAGCTGCCGCGCGACGAGGTGATCGCGCTCTTGAACGACTATTTCGACGCGATGGCGCGGCCGGTCCATGCTCATGGCGGCGAGATCCTGAAATTCATCGGCGATGCCATGCTGGCGATCTTCCCGATGCAGGACGATCTCGACCGAGACCGCAAATGCCACATCGCGCTGCGTGCCGCGCAAGACGCCTTCGACGCGCTGGATGCGCTGAACGAAATCCGCGCCAGCGCCGGCAAGCCGCCGCTCCGTGTCGGCATCGGGCTCCATGCCGGCTCGGTCTCCTACGGCAATATCGGCGCCGTGATCGGCAATTCGGCGCGATTGGACTTCACCGCGATCGGCCCGGCAGTCAACCTCGCGTCACGGATCGAAGGGCTGTGCAAGGGATTGAACCGGCCGCTCCTGGCCTCGAAAGCCTTCGCCTCGCCCTGCGGCTCGATGCTGGTGCCGCTCGGCAAGTTCGACCTCGCCGGCTTCCCGGAGCCGCAGGACATCTACGGATTACCCGATTAGGAGCGCGCCATGGCCTGCTACATCATCGTCCAGGAGAACCTTCACGGCGACCAGGCCCCGTTCGAGGAATATCGCAAGCAGGTGATCGCGACCTTCACGCCCTATGGCGGCAAGTTCCTGGCCCGCGGCGGCAAGGTCAGCGTGCTGGAAGGCGAATGGCCCTATGACCGCAGCGTGATCCTGGAATTCCCGTCGCGCGAAAAGGCCGAGGCCTGGTACCACTCGCCGGAATACCAGAAGATCCTGCCGCTCCGCATAAAATGCATGAGCAGCAACTTCGTGATCATGGACGGGGTTTGACGCTGCGTCGCCGGCTGGTCTCGTTCTCGGCCCTAAACTCGACCGTCACCCCAAGGCTTGGCCTTGGGGTCCACGAGTTTCCCTGACCAACACCAAGGTAGACGCCTCAAACTCGTGGATGCCAAGGCCAAGCCTTGGCATGACGACCGAGTGATGGCGGGCGATGAGCACTCACTCAAGCGATGTGGTCGATGTCCTCGTTGGTGAGCTGGCCGGGGACGATGGTCATGGGGACCCGCAGCTTGCCGACATATTTGCTGGTCAAGGCCTGCACCAGCGGGCCGGGCCCCTTCGGCCCGGTCGAGGCGCCCAGCACCAGGATCGAGATCGAGGGCTCTTCGTCGATCAGCTTCATCACCTCGTCGCGCCGGTCGCCCTCGCGGAAATAGAGCACCGGCATGGCACCCGAGAGCTTCTGCACCTCGGCCGCCATCTTCTGCATCAGCGCCTCGGCCTGCTGGCGCGACTCTTCCTTGATCAGGCGCGAGACGCCGATCCATTCCTGCATGTCCTCCTGCGCCGTCACGTGCAGCATGGCGACGCGGCCGCCGGTCTTCTTGGCGCGCAGGCAGGCATAGCGGATCGCGATCCTCAGTTCCGGCGTGTCGTCGACCACGACCAGGAAGACGCGCGCCGCGGGCGGTGTTTCCGCCGGCTTGCCGTCTGTCGGTTCCGTCTCGGCCATTCTCTGTTATCTCCTGCGGAAGGCGAGATGGGCGATCCATCCGAAGAGGAGCGCGGTGAGCACGGCGATCACGCCATAAGCGAGGCCGTTGCGATGCGCGAAGTTGTAGATATCGGCGCTGAACCCCGCGCGGTTGACCAGCAGCGGG
>JAYSFH010000673.1:0-2481 GCA_041913405.1 Dongia sp.
TATGTCGATATCCACACCTATTTGCCGGCCCAGCATCGGCAGCAAAAAGATCAATCCGATCAAGATGAACATGCCATATCGCTCGGTCCGCTGATAGGCGATGGCGAGATGGCGCGGCAGGATCGCCGCCAGGACTCGGCCGCCGTCCAGCGGCAGGAGCGGCAGCATGTTGAAGATCGCCAGGACCACATTGATCGCGACCGAGTAGTAGAGCGCCGAGACCGCCCATTCGGAGAACCAGTCCGGCGCCAGCGTCGCGACATGGATCAGCAGCGCCGAGACGACGGCCAGGATGAGGTTGCTGCCAGGCCCGGCCGCAGCGACCAGGATCATGTCCCGGCGGTAGTTGCGGAAGTAGCGGGCGTTGACCGGCACCGGCTTGGCGTAACCGAACAGAAAACCGGTCGTGTAGAACAGCAGCAACGGCAGCAGCACGGTGCCGAAAGGATCGATGTGCTTCAGCGGGTTGAAGGTGACCCGGCCCTGCGCATAGGCGGTGTTGTCGCCGCATTGCTTGGCGACAAAGCCATGGGCGGCCTCATGGAAAGTGATGGCAATCAAGACCGGGAGCGCCAGGATCGAAATGGCCAGCAAGGTCTGTTGGATATCGCCGCCGCCCATCTGCTTCCTTAGGCCATCAATCCGGCCAGTTCGTCGGCCAGCTCCTCCGTGTCGAAATCCGGTTCCCGGTTGACCCGCTGGCGTCCGCGTTCATATCGGAGCGCAGCGGCGGAAGACAAGGGGCCGCAGCCTGAGGCCACCCGCCGCATCTCCTCCAGATTGCCGTTGCAATGGAGGGCAATGTCGCAGCCGGCGGCAATCAGATCGGCCGCCAGGCGGTCCAGGGTGCCCTTCAGGGCCTTCATGGACATGTCATCGGAGATGAGCAGCCCGCCGAAGCCGATCTCGCCGCGGATCACCTCGTTGATCACCCGGGGCGACAAGGTCGCCGGCCGCTCCGGGTCGATCGCCTTGTAGACTAGATGTGCGGTGATGCCCCAGGGCAGGTCGTTGAGCTTGCGGAAGGGAACGAAATCGCTGTCCACCAGGTCGTCGAAATCGGCGTCGATGGTCGGGAGGTCGAGGTGGCTGTCGACCGTGGCGCGGCCATGGCCGGGCATATGCTTGATGACCGGAATGACGCCGCCCGCCAGCAACCCTTCCGCCGCGGCGCGGCCGAGATCGGCGACCAGATGCGGATCGGCGGCGAAGGCGCGGTCGCCGATGGCGTTGGTGGTCTCGGGACGCTTGAGGTCGAGACAGGGCGTGCAATCGACGGTGATGCCGATCGCCCGCAGCTCGGCGGCGAGCAGCTCGTGGTTGATGCGCACCGCCTGCGCGGCCCGGGCGCGGTCGATCTGCGCCAGCTCGCCGAAGCGCGCTGCGGGCGGCATGGCGCGCCAATGCGGCGGTTTCAGCCGCGCGACACGCCCACCTTCCTGGTCGATCAGGATCGGCGCGTCTTCGCGGCCGATGGATTCACGGAGATCGCTGGTGAGGCGGCGCATCTGGTCCGGATCGGCGCAATTGCGCGCGAACAGGATGAAACCGAGCGGATCCACCTCGCGGTAGAAGGCGCGCTCGTCGGCGGTGATCTCGGTTCCCGCGCAGCCGAAGATAACGGCGGATGTCATAGGGAGAAACCTGGCGCTGGATTTTGAGCGCTGCGGCTGCATGCCCTCCTCCCGCCTCCCCCCTGAAGGGGGGAGGAGAAGGAAACGCTACTTCGCGACAATGCAATCCTGCTTCTGCGCCTTCAACTGGGTGCAGAGGTCCTTCGCCTGCGCTTTGGTGAGCGGACCGGCCTGGATGCGGTAGAGCTTCGAGCCGTTCTTTTCGACGGTCTGGACATTCAACGTCAGGCCGCCGAGCAGCGCCGGATGCGCCTTCTGCAGCTTGGCCCATTCCGTCTGCGCCAAGGCTTCGGACTTCACCGCGGCAAGCTGGATGCGGGCATTGCCGCCCGCGGTCGGGGCGACGCTCGGCGTGGCCGGCGCCACCGGCGCTGCGGCGGTCTGGGTCGGTTCCGCCTTCGGTGCGGGTGCAGGCTCGGGCGCCTTGGCGGTGCTGGTTGCGGCTGTGGAAGCCGCCGGCTCGGCCGGCTTCTCGGCGGTGGTGGCCGGGGCCGGCGTCGGTTCAGCCGGTGCGGGCGCCGCTTGCTGGGGCTCCGCTTCGGAGACGACCGGGGCCGGCGCAGCAGCGGTCTGGCCCGGCTCCGGCGCGGCAACACTCGGGATCGCCGGCGCATCGACGCTCGGCACGGCATCGGTGGCCGCGGGCGGCGTCGGCTCGGCCGGCTTCGGCGCATCGGTGATGGCCGGGGCCTGCGACGCGGCATTGGCCTCGTCGCTGCTTTCGGTCATCGGCGGCGAGACCGGCTGCTCCGGCGGCGGCGTGATGGCCGGCTGCTCGTCGGTGGTGGCCTGGCCGTTCAGGATCTCGACATTCTGGTTCGGCACCTGCATGCCGCCTTCGTCTTCC